>JBQCFU010000721.1:0-2161 GCA_051958775.1 Pseudolabrys sp. | reverse complement strand
TTTTACTCTCCAGTCTCAGTGTCCTCCGTGTGCTCTGTGGAAATTATTCTTCGTCTGTTCCGATCACCACTCAAAGCGTGCGGTGATCCCAACCGTCCGAGGATCACCATACTGCAGATAACGCTTGTTCTCGAAATCCGGCGGTTCGGAGAAGGGCGAGCCGGAGACGACGGGCTCGATCCCGAAGGCCGAGCGGATGCCGCCCGACGCCGACCTTGTCTATGCGCGCCGTGCCGCCGCCGAAGTGCTGCGCGGCGGGCGCAAGGATATGAGCCTGTCGTGGGAGAATCCGGCGACCGGCGCCTATGGCACGGTGACGCCGCTCGGCACCGACTACCGCTCCGAGGGCCTGGTTTGCCGCGACTTCCTGGCGAGCCATGTGAAAGAGAGCAAGGAAGCCTGGATGCAGGGCGAGGCCTGCCGCAAGAGCGGCGACCGGTCCGCGGCCTGGGATATCCGCTCGATGAAACTGTGGCGGCGGACCTGACGGCAAAAGTTCGGGTCCGGCGTTCGTATTTTGTACCGCTGCGCGTTGCAACGGTCTGCCGGACACCCCACATTTTGGGCACAATCGGTCCACGAACCGGCCGTACCGTCGAGGTGCGGGGCCGGGGTGGGCGCTCATGAGTTCGAGACGGGAGACGATGTGAATGCGCGACCCCTACCAGGTTCTGGGGGTGTCCAAGGGTGCGAGCGCGAGCGAGGTCAAGAGCGCGTTCCGCAAACTGGCCAAGAAGCTGCACCCTGATGCCAACAAGCAGGACAAGAACGCGGCGTCGCGCTTTGCCGAACTGAACTCGGCTTACGAGATTCTCGGCGACGAGAAGAAACGCAAGCAGTTCGACAACGGCGAGATCGACGCCGAGGGCAAGCCGCGCTTCCAGGGCTTTGAAGGCTTTGGCGGGCAAGGTGGCCACGCTGGCGGTCCCGGTGGATTCGATCCGCGCCACTTCCAGCAGGGTGGTTTCAACCCCGGCGGTGGTGCGGGCTTTGAAAGCTTCTCGTTCGGTCCCGAAGGTTTTCAGCGTCGCGGCGGCGGCGGTGGTCGCGGCGCCGGCGGCGGCGCGGGCGGCTTCGAGGACATTCTCCGCGACATGTTCGGCGGGCGTGCGCAACGCGCGCAGGCGGGGCCGGACTTCGCCGAGGAGAATGTCGGCGGCGCGAGCGCGGACATCAAGGCGGCGCTGACGATCACGCTGGAGGAAGCCGCCAACGGCGCGACCAAGCGCGTGCGTCTGCCGAGCGGCAAGGATGTCGAGGTCAAGATTCCCGCCGGCCTGACGAGCGGTCAGACGATCCGCCTGAAAGGTCAGGGACAGAAGGGGCCGTGGGGCACTGGCGATCTGTTGATCGAGGTGACGGTGGCGCCGCATTCGCTATTCTCCGTCGAGGGACAGAACCTGCGCATCACCGTGCCGATCACGCTCGATGAAGCGGTGCTCGGCGGCAAGGTGCGCGTGCCGACGCTGACCGGCGCGGTGGAATTGTCGATCCCGGCGAACACCAGTTCCGGCCGGACGTTCCGTCTGCGCGGCAAGGGTCTGAAAACCAAAACCGCCACAGGCGATCTGCTCGCGAGCGTCAGCATCGTGCTGCCGGATACGGCCGATCCGGCGCTGCAGGAACTGATGACCAAGTGGCGCGCGGAGAAACCGTACGATCCGCGCAAGGAAATGGCGTAGCGGGTTGCAGGGTCATGATGAAGCAGAGCGAGAGTCAGGCTCCGCTCTCTCCACGTCATGGCCGGGCGTGACCCGGCCATCCATCTTCCTCAACCGCACGGAAGAAAGCTGGATGCGCGGGTCAAGCCCGCGCAAGACGGTTGATGGAGTCGCGCATGCCATCGGCCGCACAATGCGCGCTGCGCGTTCTTCCCGATGCGATTGTCAAACAACCGGTGACGTAGGCATGCGTCATCGCCCGTGTTCTTTAGCCGGCGCCGGGTGCGCCCATATTCCTTATCCCTCGATCACTGATCGAGGGGGACGGAGCGCCGCGAAGCGCAACGTCTTGGTTTCCGTCATCACCTCGCGGCGATGACGGAGCGCATCTCTCCCGCCAGAGAGAGACACGCGCGCCTTGCGGCGCTCCGTAACTGCGGCGATTTCTCTCCCTGGGACCGTAGCTTCCGGGGCGCGGACAGACAGGCTTTCTTGGGCCT
>JBQCFU010000720.1:0-4232 GCA_051958775.1 Pseudolabrys sp. | reverse complement strand
CGGTCGGATACCTGCGCCACCAGCGCCATGTCGTGTTCGACGACGATGATCGTGTAGCCTTCGTCGGAGAGCCGTGAAATGACACGGATCAGCGCGCTCTTTTCCGTTTCGTTGAGGCCGGCGCCGGGCTCGTCGAGCAGCAGCACGCGCGCGCCGGACATCATCACACGGGCGATACCAAGCAGCCGCTGCTGGCCGGTCGGCAAGGTGCCGCCCATCATATCCGCCGTGCCCGAGAGTCCGACGAAGTCCAGTGCCTCGTGTGCCCGCCGCGCGAGATCGTTCTGCACGCGACGCGACTTGCCCCATGGCAGGAAGCTCGGCGCAAGACCGATCGCCGTCGCCGCGACACCACCGGCCATGGCATTCTCCAGCACGGTCAGAGTCGTGAAGATTTCCACCGACTGAAACGTGCGGCCGACACCGCGCGCATTGATGTCATGGGACGGCAATCCCTGGATCGCCTCACCGCGCAGCACCACGCGGCCGCTGCTGGGCCGGAGATTGCCGGCAATGACGTTGAGCAACGTGGTCTTGCCGGCGCCGTTCGGGCCGATCAGCGAGACGGTTTCGTTTTCAAAAATCGAGAACGACACATCACGCAGTGCCGTCAGGCCACCGAAAGCCATGGTGATGGCTTCGATGTCGAGGATGCGGTTAGGGCTAGCCACCGTCGGAGCTGTCACGATGCCGACCTCCGTGCCAGGCGGAACGTGCCGCGCACTGCGGCAAACAGCGTTTGCAGGAGGCCATCACGGCAATAGACGACGGCAACGATCAGCAGCATGCCGAAGACGATGATGTCGTAATCACCGAGCGGCTTCAGCGCTTCGCTCACCAGCGCAACAAAGGCGACGCCGAACAGCACGCCCCAAATCTGGGCGAACCCGCCAATCGCCACCATCAGCAGCAGCTTGATCGAAAATCCGACGTCGAACGGGCCGGGGCTGAGATAGCCGACATAGCGCGCATAGAGAGCGCCGGCAACGGCCGCGTAGATGCCGCTGACCATCAGCACGAGCCGCTTCATCCGGTTCGGTGACGCGCCGAGCGAAGCAACGACGCGCCCATTCTCGGACACCCCGCGCATCAGCAAGCCGATCGGGGAGCGTACGAGGCTTTCGGCGAGGAAGATCGCCAGAATGCAGACGCTCCAGACAATCGGGAACACCTGCTTGTCGGTATAGAATTCATGACCCAACAGATTGAGCGGCTGGATGCCGGTCATCCCGTTGGGCCCGCCGGTCCAGTCATGCATCTCGACCAGAATGACATGGACGATGATGCCGAAGCCGAGCGTCGCCATCGCCAGATAGTGGCCTTCGAGGCGGAACACGAGCCAACCAAGCGCCCAGGCGGCGACACCGACAAGCACTGCCGCCAACAGCATCGCGACCCACATATTGAGACCGAGATGCGTCGCCAGCAGCACCGAGCCATAGGCGCCCAGCCCATAAAACGCTGCGTGGCCGAGCGAGATCTGCCCGGTGTAGCCCATCAGCAGCGACAGACCGATCGCCGGCAACGCCTGGATCGCGACGAAATTGGCGAGATTGGTGAGGTAATTGCTGCCGGAGAATTGCAGGCCGATCAGACCCGCGATCACGAGCAGATAGGGCCAGACACCGTGCTGCTTCATCTCAGCGCCCCACTTTTTCGAGATCGCCGAGCAGGCCGCCGGAACGCACCGACAGGAACAGCAGCAGCAGGACGAACGAGATCGCGTTCTTGAAACCGGAGCTGATGAAGCCTGACGACATAGCCTCCAGCACACCGAGCAGCAGGCCACCCACGGCGGCACCGATCGGATTGCCGAACCCGCCGATGATGCAGGCAACGAAGCCCTTGATGCCGAGCCCGATCCCGGAGTCGTATTGCGTCAGTGCGATCGGCGCGACGATGATCCCGCCGATGGCGCCAAACATGCCGCTCAGCAGGAAGCTGAACGTGCGCATGGCATTGAGACGGATGCCCATGAGCTGCGCGGCAAACGGATTGATCGCGCAGGCCCGCATGATCTTGCCGGGATAAGTCTTCTGGAAGAACAGATAGAGCAGGACCATCAGCGTCGCGGCGGTGCCGAAGATCCACAGCGTCTGCGGCAGGATCGTCGTGCCCCAGAGATTGAACGGCCGGTCGCCGGAAAACGCCGGCATCGGCTGCGCATCGCTGCCCCAGATGAGGACCGCGGCCCCTTGCAGAACGACACCGACACCGATGGTGGCGATGATGCCGCGTGTCACGTGCGTGCCGATCGGTCGGATCGCGAAGCGCTCGATCAGCGTCGCGAGGATGCCGACGAGAATGATCGCAAGGATGATCGCGACCCACAGCGGCGAACCGGCCGCATAGAACATGATCGCGGACAGCGCACCGACCATCGCGAAATCGCCCTGGGCGAAATTCACGATGCCGGTCACGTTATAGATCGTCGTGAAGCCGATGCCGATGAGGCCGTAGATACTTCCGACCATCAGGCCGGAAATCAGCAGTTGAATGAATTCGCTCATGCTTGCCTCCCGATCCTCCCCGATCCGATGCCAGCAACCGCTTTGCAAATCTCATGCAAACCGCGGTGGTCTTCAGACCTCCATCCAGCTTTCCGAGAACGCGAGGACCGCCGTCGGTTTTTTTGTATCGGCGAAATCGCGTTGCATGACTTTGCCCTTCAGCGGCCGGCCATTCACCGTCACCGACGCCTCGGGCGAATCGAGGAACAGGCTGTACATCTCGTGGCGCTGGGTCGGCCCCTTCTCCGGGGGCATATCGACTGCATAGGGCGTGCCGAGCTTGTTCCAGCGCATCGCGACTTCGAGATCCTTCGATGCGACGATCTCGGCATAGGATGAGACCGCGTCGCCCTCACGCCGCACCGTGGTGAGCGGCAGATAGGTGATCGCTTTGATGCCCGGCGATACACGGAATGACGCGAATTTCGAGAAGAAGTCGCTGACGAGATAGCGTGCGAGTTTCTCGTTGTCGCTGATCAGGAAATTCTGGACCTCGGGAAGCCCTTTCTCGACATTCGGCTGATCGAGCAGCAGCACGCCCGAACCGCGACCATAGGGCGACCAGGTGATGCGGAAGAAAGTGGCAAGCCCGGTCCATGGACCGTCCTGCGTATCTTTCAGATAGATGCCGGGATTCTCGCCGGTCCAGGCGACGGGGCCGGGATGAATGGGGCTGCGCGTCATGTCCAATCCTTCTTGCTGATCGCTTATTCCGCGGCTTCGGCGTTGACCGATTTGACGTAGTTCTGGATGCGCACGCGCACCTGATCGAGGCGATCGTCGGTCGCGTGGTATTCGCCTTCGACAATGATCTTGGTGAGATCAGTGCCGATCCGACGCACCAGTTCGTCGTCGTCCCACTGCGGCTTGGTCGGCACCTCGACCACGGTGTCATGGCAGTAGGTCGGAATCTTGCCCTCGCTGACCAGACTCGATTTCGACAACGGCTCTTGCGCTTCGAGCTTCTTGATCTCGCGCATCAGCAGCCGGCGCAGCAGCACTACACCCTTGTCACAAGAGGTGAGGTGCTCGAGCGCATGGCGCGCGATCGGGCGCTGCGACACCTGCGCATCGAAATCGCCGGGCACACGCTGCCGTTCTTCGTAGGTGCGATAGCCATCCTGGCCGACGAAATCGACCTTCTCGACGCCACACAGATCGGGATTGCCGATGCCGCGCGAATTCACTTCCGGATGGAAGTGACGCCAGCCGATCACTTTGCAGTTTTCGTTGTCGATCGGCGTCGTCCAGCGGGTGATGCCGACGCGGGAGAACTCCTTGAGGTCCTGCTGGCCGTCTTCCCAGATGTGCCCGACCTGCGCCTGGTTCGGGAGGATGATGTCGTTCGAGCGGACCCAGACATTCTCGCTCCAGCGCCGCGACGTCACATAAATCATTCCCGTCGGGGTCTCGACGAAATCCATTTCCGGCAATTCGCCCCACGCGTCGGCGAAGTGCGAATAAGTGATCCGCGTGTGCAGGAACACGGCATGCGCCGGATCCATCACATTCTCATGCACCTGGAGCCAGTTGCAGGGATACTGCAGGCTGTAGGGCCGCATCAGATCGCCCGGATAGTCATAGCTGTCGTAGATCGGGAATTCCGGCATCTCTTCCGGCGGGCCGAAATAGCCGAAGATCAGGCCCTTATATTCCATCGCCGGATAGGCGCCGTGCATCAGGCGATCCTTGAGCGTGCTGCCGGGCGGATCGCCGGGCGTT
>JBQCFU010000719.1:0-2182 GCA_051958775.1 Pseudolabrys sp. | reverse complement strand
ATGAAGTCGGTCATCGCCGGCGAGTAGACGTCGCCGCCGGCGCACGGGCCCATGATCACGCTGATCTGCGGAATGACGCCCGACGCGATGACATTGCGCTTGAACACTTCGCCGTAGCCGCCGAGCGCCGCGACGCCCTCTTGGATGCGCGCGCCGCCGGCATCGAACAGACCGATGACCGGCGCGCGCGCCTTCATCGCCATGTCCTGCACCTTCATGATCTTCTGCGCATGGGTCTCCGACAGCGAACCGCCGAACACGGTGAAGTCCTTGGAGAACAGATAGACGGTACGGCCGTTCACCGTACCCCAGCCGGTGACGACGCCGTCGCCGGGGATTTTCGACTTCTCCATGCCGAAGTCTGTCGAGCGGTGTTCGACGAACATGTCGAACTCCTCGAACGAGCCCTTGTCGAGCAGCAGTTCGATGCGCTCGCGCGCCGTGAGCTTGCCCCGCTTGTGCTGCGCCTCGATGCGCTTGTCGCCGCCGCCGGCACGCGCGTCGGCGCGCCGCTGTTCGAGCCTGTCGAGAATGTCTTTCATGATGCCTTCTTCGTCTCCGCGCGGCGGTTGAACGTCCACAGAGCGAGCCCGAAGCAGAGCATCAGCAGGCCGCCCAGCAGCACGGACAAGGCGTTGGCGCCGAGCCGTTCGAACCATTGGGTATAGAAGTGGATAGCCCCGAACACCGCGGCGACATTGACCACCCAGCGCCGGTTCACTTTCGCGCCCCAGACGCCGACGATGAGCAGCGCCGCCGCCCACAGAATGGAAAACACATAGGCCGGAATGACCGCGCCGCGCGCTAGACTTTCGTTGAGCACCGCCGGATCGCCACTCGCCATCGAGCGCAACAGCCGCAGCGGATCGCCCCACAGCGAGCCGATCCAGAAACCGAAATTGACGAGCAGCACCGCCGTGCGCGCAGCGGCGATGGCGATGCCTTCGTAGTCCGCCGTCAGCCGCTTCGAGGCGTGATAGGCGGCGAGCGCCAGCACGCCGAACAGGACGATGGTGACGGTCGGCTCGTAGATCGCCAGCGAATAGCTCGCATGCATGTAGCCCGTGCGCGCGCCGAGACAGCCGGCGAGCGCCAGCACCGCACCGACCATCAGCAGGCTCGAGCGTGCGACGATCGATCCGATCGCCAGCGCCGCGGTGACGATCAGCAGCGACGACAGCGATCCCTCGCCGAAGGCGATGACACCGCCGGAGAACATCAGCGCGCCGATGACGAGACAGATCTGCGCCAGCAGGTGCCATTGCGCCGCGGCCATGACGGCGATCACCAGCCCGGCGGCGAACACCGCGATGCCGATGGCGATGGCGGTGGCCGGCACCGGCACTAAAGCGACCGCACTGGCGGCGATGGAGACCACGCCGAAGCCGATCAGGATGCTGATGCCGAGCGCCGAGGTTCCGGGCGCCGCGAGCCCCTTGAGCCGCTCCGCCTCGGCGGCGGTGAGCTTGCCCTCTTCCACGAGTTTCGACAGATCGAGCATGATCTTCATTCCGCCTGCCGCCCCTCCTCGCCGGGAACCATCCGGCAGGGATAGCACGGCTGCGGCGCGCGCCACACCGAGGGCCGGACGCTGCCAACAGGCAGGTCAATCGGACGTTGGCGGGGTCTAGCGGAGCGAACCGGTGGTGCGCAGGATATAGCCCAGCACCTCGGCCACCGCCCGGTAGAGGCTTTCCGGGATCGGCTCGTCCAGCGGCAGTTGCGACAGGGCCACCGCCAGCGTCGGGTTCTCGTTGAGCGGCACGCCGTGCGCCTTCGCCGTCTCGGTGATGCGCCTGGCGAGATCGCCACGGCCGATGGCGACCACGCGCGGCGCCGCCGGCCGCTCGTATTGAAGCGCGACGGCAAGCTCGGGTGTCGGATGGGGCGGCTTGTGCGGCTCGGTCTTGTGGCGCGGTCCAGTAGCCGGCCCGGGGCGGCCGTGCCCTTCTCCTGCGCGCCGAGGCGGCAGTTCAACTCGCCCGGTTCGAGCGCCGCCTCCGCCAGCATCGCCTGCAACAGCGGCAGGCCCTGATGCAGCGCCTGCGCGCTGGCGATGCGCTCGGCGACGATGGAGACATTGGTGTGCGGGCCGGTCTGGGTGATGCGGGCATGGATCGGCCCGGCCGGATCGAGATGCACCGAGAAGCCGATCCGCCAGACCGGCGGATGGTCCTCTTCT
>JBQCFU010000718.1:0-3646 GCA_051958775.1 Pseudolabrys sp. | reverse complement strand
GCCAGTGCGCAGACGAGCTTGACGCCTTTCCATTGGGGGAAGGCTCGAGTCGGCGCAAAGGCGGGGCCTCCGAAGAAATGGATCGCGCCTTCGTGCAAGCGTTCAGGGCCATGCCTCGATCCATATTCGGCAACGAATTCGACGTCGATGCCTTCGCGTTGAAAGAAGCCGAGCTTCACCGCCGCAGTCGCTACGAGATACGAAGGTGAATCATAATCCGCCACCATCAAACGATACATCCAGCTCTCCTGGCTGTTTTCAACCGCGCGAATTTGCGGCTTGCTATCCTAAAACTGGTATACCAGAATAGGCCTGTTGTTGAACCGCGTGCAATCGGTATGCGCGCCTGCGGGAACACGCCAGCTATGCATCTAAGCGATCGGGCTTACGACAAGCTGAAGTGGATGATCCTGTCCGGTCGCTTCAAGGGCGACGAAGTGCTGTCGGAGCGAAGTCTCGCCGCGTTGTTATCGGTCAGCCGTGTTCCGGTCCGGGAGGCGATCAAGGAACTCGAGCGGGAAGGCTTGCTGATCATCGTTCCGCGCAGCGGCATTCTGATCCGCCGTCTCACGCTCGACGAAGTACGCGAGCTTTATGAGTTGCGTCAGGCCGTCGAGGGCATGGCGGCCTATCTCTGCGCATCGCGCAAACCGGATGGTCGTGTGAAAGCGATGCGCGAAAAGCTGCAGGGGATTGCGGCCGCTGACATGACCGGACGTCATGCTGCTATTCAGAAGGGTAGTGCGGACTTCCATCGTCTGTTGTTCGATGTCGCTGGCAATTCGCAGCTCCAATCCGTTTATGAGATCATCGAGCCACGTATCCAGCTGAACCTGCGGCTGACGGCCGTGCACGATACAAACCGTATCGAGCAGGCGCTGGCCGAGCATATCAAGATCGCCCAGGCCATCGAGCGTCGCGACGCGGAAAAGGCTGAGCGTTTGACCCGATTGCACCTCGAGAACGGCAAGGTCGCGCGTCTGCGGATTCTGACGGACCTTGCCCGCACCGATAGGAAAACCAACGTGGCGTGAAGGAGAAGATCATGCCGGATCGCACAGCGAGCGTTCCCACCCCTGCGGGCGGTTGGCCGTGGGAGAATATCCTGGACGACGAATTGCGCGGACTGCTGGCCAAGCGTGAGCCGCGGCCGCTCCTCGGCAAGCGGCCAGCGATTATCGCCGTTGATCTGTACGATCTGGTCTATGACGGCGGCCCGCGGCCGGTCATCGAGCTGATGGAGAAATATCCGGCCTCGTGCGGCGAATATGCGTGGAGCGCTCTACCGCCCACCATCGAGCTTTTCGCGACCGCGCGCTCCCTGGGCGTGCCGATCATCCATGTCAATTACGACAACCGTCCCGAGACCGACCCGACCAATATCCATCCGACCAATCGAAAAAAGCGACAGGCCAATCTCGATCTCTACAAGATCAAGGAAGAGCTGGCGCCGGTCGAAGGCGAGCTCGTGATCTTTAAGAAGCGTGCGAGCGCTTTTTTTGGAACGCCGCTGTGTGCATTTCTGAACGAGCTGCAGGCAGACTCGCTGCTGTTTGTCGGCGAGAGCACCAGCGGATGCCTTCGCTCCAGTGTTGTTGAGGGCTGGTCCTATGGCTACCCTTCCGTTGTCGTCGCCGAGGGTGTGTACGATCGATATCTGCTCAATCACAAAGTCAGTCTGCTCGACCTGCATCTGAAATACGCGACGGTCGTCGACCTGGCATTCGCCTGCAACGCGATGCGGGCCGCGAAAGCGCCTGCGGAGGCTGCGTAAGACCATGCGTGATTTTGAAGACTATTGCTGGCGCGATCTGCTCACCTCGGACATGGTGAAGATCTATTCCGCCTATCATCGCGAACGGATGGTGCGGTCGCACCCGGCGCTGGTGATGATTCATCCGTCGACAGGTTTCGCTGCGATTGGCTCCGAATGGCATGTCGTCGTGCGCCGGCTTGGCGACGCCATGCGGCAGCTCGGATTTCCCGTCATCCATTCGGTTCGGCCGGGCGAGCAGTGCGATGAGCGGTTCGGCGCGCGCGCCGCGGAGGTGATCAGCTATCGCACCACGGAGAGCGCCTTTCTGTTATCAGACCTTGAAGCCCATCTGACGCGCGCTCGCGCTAACGGTGTGGTGCTATGTGGCGCGCCGATGAGCGGCGCGCTGCGGGCTACAGCAGTCGAGTCCAAATCTTTCGGTTACAAGACGGCGATTGCGGAAGACGCCACGGGTGACGAGGCGACGCTGCTGCGCAAGGTCGCTCTGTTCGATGCTGCGCACAAATACGCGGACGTGATGACCGCAGATGAGATTATCACGCTGTTGACGCAGAATAAGATGGCGAGCGTCGCATGAAGCCGACCCCCTACGGTCCATTTCCTTTCAGCCTGATCGACGAGCGGCCTTCCTATAAGCTGCCGGGCAACGCCCGCGTTGCATTGTGGGTGATCACCAACATTGAGGTCTTTGCGCTCGATCGCGCAATGCCCGGCGATTCCAATGAGCGCCCGAAGGGCAACGAGGGCACGCCACAGGTGCGCCATTGGGCGCAGCGCGACTACGGAAATCGCGTCGGTATAGTCCGCTTGATGGACCTGCTGACGAAATACGGAATCCGCAGCACCGTGGCGCTCAACTCGGATGTTTGCGATGTGCATCCGCGCATTATCGAACGGTGTGCCGCGCTCGGCTGGGAATTTATGGGGCACAACCGCACCAATCTTAGCCGTCTCAACGAGATTCCTCTCGAGGAGGAACGCGCCACGATCAAGCATGTGCTGGATCGCATCGAACGGGCGACCGGACAGCGTCCCGTCGGTTGGCTCGGATCGGGTCTTCAGGAAACCTGGAATACGCTCGATCACCTTGTTGCGGAGGGCTGCACTTATGTTGCCGACTGGGTCAATGACGACCAGCCCTACCTCATGACGCTTGATCAGGGATCGCTCGTTTCCGTGCCGTATTCCTACGAACTGAACGATATGGCGGCGATCGTGCGCTCGAAGAGCACGCCGGTCGAGTTCGAACGGATGATCAAGGATCAGTTCGACGTCCTGTACGAAGAGGGCAAGACGTCGGGCCGTGTCCTGGCCATCGCGCTGCATCCATTCGTGATGGGCCAACCGCACCGGATTCCGGCACTCGCGCGCGCATTAGACTACGTGTGTGGCTTCGATGGCGTCTGGAAGGCGACTGGTGCGGAAATTGCATCGCATTTTCTTTCGTCGCGAACAGATCGGAATTGAGCGCACCGATATCGTCCTGTTTACCCAGATTGGAGGGCTGAAATGCTGATTTTATCTTCTTGGAATTTCGCTCGTACCGCCGGTCTGGCGATTGCTTTAATGGCCGCTGTGGCGGCGCAGCCCGCCCAAGCGCAACAGGTTACGGTACCGGCTGCCGTGATCGGTGTCAGTGTATCGATCTGGCCGGCAATCGTCGCCAGGGAGAAAGGCTACTTCAAGGAAGTAGGGCTTGATGTCGACATCATCGCCGCAGGATCGAGTGCGCGGTCGCTGCAGCAGGTCGCGGCCGGTGTCGCCAGCTTCGGCAGCTCGTCCATGGTCGACACCGTCCGCGCCATCAACTCCGGTGCTGAGCTCAAGGCCTTTACCAACAGCCTTGCGGTCGGCACGCACAGCCTGATC
>JBQCFU010000717.1:0-6164 GCA_051958775.1 Pseudolabrys sp. | reverse complement strand
TTTTACATGGAGACCGGCTCGCGCAAATGGGGCCGCCCCTATCTCACCCGGGAATTCTTCTCGCTGATCGGCGAGCGGATGGCGGACCGTGTGCTCCTCATCATGGCCCGCCGGGCTGGGCGCTGGATCGCCGGGGCGATCAATTTCATCGGCAGCGACACTCTCTACGGCCGCAACTGGGGCGCGATCTAGCATCACCCGTTCCTGCATTTCGAGGTCTGCTACTACCAGGCGATCGAGCATGCCATCGACACCGGCCTGCAACGGGTCGAGGCCGGCGCGCAGGGTGAGCACAAGCTCGCACGCGGCTATCTGCCGAGCACGACCTACTCGGCGCACTACATCGCCCACCGCGGGCTGCGCCGGGCCATCGCCGATTATCTGGAGCGCGAGCGCGCTTATGTGGAGGCCGCGGGAGAAGAGCTTGCGGCGGCCGCTCCGTTCCGCAAGGATTTACGTCAGGATGCTGAGGAGGAGTGAGGCCGATGCCGGACTACGACCAGAACAATATCTTCGCGAAAATCCTGCGCGGCGAACTGCCCTGCCACAAGGTCTACGAGGACGATAAGACCTTCGCCTTCCTCGACATCATGCCGCGCGCGCCGGGGCATACGCTGATCCTGCCGAAAGCACCGGCCCGCAAACTGCTCGACGTGAAGCCGGACGATCTCGCGGCCGTGCACGTGACGGCGCAGAAAATCGCCAAGGCGGCGATGCCGGTGTTCGAGGCAGACGGCATCACCGTCCAGCAATTCAATGAAAGCGCCGGCGGACAGGTGGTGTTTCATCTCCACGTCCATGTGATCCCGCGCAAGACCGGCGTGCCGATGAAGCCGCCGGCAAGCGAGAAGGAAAAGCCGGACGTGCTGGCGGCCCAAGCTACAAAACTTGCCGCGAAACTCGCAGCGGCGTTGCGCTAACCGCCCTTCCTAGGCGGACGGGGCGACAACTTCCGTATCCTCAGGATATGCCGGCGAAGCGGCTTGGGCTTCGGCGCGACCGGCAGGTGCTCGACCCGGCCACCGGCATAGTGGCGGACCAGCACACGCTCACCGTTCTCCGTTTCGACGATTTCCGCTTTGAGCAGTCGCGTCATGAGAGCGTTTTCAAGCGAATGGATGCCGGTTCGCGTCAAGAAAACGCGAAAAATTAAAAGGCTCTAGTCGGCGGTCGGCAGCCGCCGGATGGTGAATTCGTTGATGTCGCCGGGCCGGACCGCCCAGCTTTCGATGACCGTGCCATAGCCGGCGACCGGATAGCGCTTGAGGATGTCCCGGGCCTTGGCCCGAGCCTCCTGCCGCGGCAGCGAGAACGTCTCGCGCGTGAAGGCACGCGGCGTCTTGCGCCGGTCCAGCGCTTCCCGGCTCCGGGTTGCCACGTCCTGGGGGGTCTTGGTCATGGCCCGTATATGGGGAGCGCCGGCCAGTCCGTCGAGGCCCCGGTCGCCGAGGCCATTTCCTAACCAGCCCTTTTTCGGGTTCATGCTCTAGTGGAAATAGAGCCCACCGAGGATCAGCAGCCCCTCGCCGACCAGCACGCCGGCCAGCATCGAACGGCGGATCACCATAAAGGCGAGAAACCCGCCGAGCGCCGCGCCGACCCGAACCCAGATCGGGATCGCCGCCAGAGCGCCGCTGGAAAAGAAGATCAGCTTGGCGACGACGCCGGCGAGGATCGCGGTCGCGATCGCCCGCGCCAGCAGGATCAGTTCGGAATCGTCGCTCAATCCCCGGACGAGGACCAGGCCCAGCATCCGCCAGACCTCGTTCGGCAGGAAGCCGACGACAATGAGGGCGAGATAGGGAGCAAGTTCGGCCAGCGTCATAGCGCTTGCCTCGCGCGCTGCCCCCGATGGAAGCCATAGGCCAGCAGACCACCGATCAATCCGGTCCACATCAGATCAAGATCGACAGCCGAATAGGCCAGCACCGGGCCGATCAACAGCCCCAGCACGAAAGCCAGCTTCTCGAAGACTTCGCGGCTGTTGCGGAGAACGGAAATCAAAAACGACATCGGCGTGATGAACAACAGCGCTGCCGCAAGGACGGGCGGCAACCGGGCCGCCAGATAAAACCCCACCACCCCGCCGAGTTGCGCCGCCACCATCAGGCCAAACGACATGCCGTTGGCATAGGGGATGCGCTGTGCCATCGGGATCGACGGCAGCAGCCGCAGACACTCCACCCACATGCTGATGGCGGTGAAGTGCGTTGGCGACAGCAGCCGCCAGGTCGACGTGTCCCGCGTCCGCATCAGCGGCAGCAGCGACACGACCATCGGCAGCAACCGCACCGCCGACAAGGTCACAGCGACCGCGATCTCGATCATTGCCGCGCCGGTCGCCAGCAGGCTGATCAGGATGACCTGCGCCGGTGCCGCCCAGACCAGCAAGGTGGATAGCGCCAGCCAGACGATCGAGAACCCGAAATCGTGCGCCAGCGCCCCGACGCCGATATAGGTGCCGACCAGGACGTAGACGAAAACGGACGACCACGCCTGCCTGAAACCTGCGAGCGCCGATCCAAAAGCCGTTGCGTCTGGGGCGGGAAACACCGACATTCGTCGTTGCTGTCATAGTGCCCGCACCAGCACAACGGCACGGCGCGCATATACCCCCCGCAAAAGCGCTTCAAAGGGTCACGTCGAACAGATCCCGGAAGGCACGCGCGCCGGCCGGCGTGATCTGCAGGATCCGGCTGTCACGCCGATGCGCGATCCAGCGTCGTTCGAGAAAACGCGTCACCATCGCCGTTCCGACTTTCCCCGCCAGATGCGGACGTCGCTCCGTCCAATCGAGACACGCACGGCAGAACGGCCTCCGGCCGGGAACCGAATCCGGCCGGATGCCGAGTTCGGAGAAAAAGCGCAGCCCCGCATCGGTGACTTCGCCGCCGTCATCGGACAGTACGATGTGCCGGCGCTTCAGCAACGCGTCGGCAATGCCGACACCGAGCTGCCCGGCGATGTGGTCGTAGCAGGTTCGTGCGATCCGCATTTCGCCCTGCCGTGGTCCGCGCATCGGCGGACGGCGCGGATCATCGCCCGCAACGATCATGATCTGCTCGATCAAACGCGCGACGGCGGGACCGGCGAGACGGTAATAGCGATGCCGCCCCTGTTTCGTCACCATCAGCAACCCGCTGTCGGTCAATTTCGCCAGATGCCCGCTGGTCGTCTGCGCCGAGACATGCGCCGCATAAGCAAGCTCCGATGCCGTGAGTGCGCGACCAGCCATCAGCGCGGCCAGCATGTTCGCGCGCGCCGGATCCCCGATCAGCGATGCGATTTCGGCCATGCGAGGAGCTGTCATGTCGCGAATCTAACACCGGGCACCGGTGTCGCAAGCGTGGATAGTTCGGCCACCGCCGAAGTGTTCCCATGGGACATCGGGTGGCGGCCAGCGTTACCAAGGATAAGGGTGGCGCACCGACTGGAACGCATCATGCTTCTTCTCACCATGTCACTTGGCGTCTTCATCGCCCAACTGGATTCCCAGGTCGTCAATCTTGCCTTGCATCACATCGGCGACGATCTCAGTGCCGGCGTCAGCGCGTTGCAGTGGGTCATGGACGCCTACAATCTCCTCTATGCCGCGCTGCTGCTGACCGGCGGCACGCTCGGGGACCTCTACGGACGGCAGCGGGTCTTTATCCTCGGTATCGTTCTGGTCATTGTCGGCTCGATCATCTGCATCGCCGCACCGAATGCGGCAGTTCTGATCGCCGGGCGCGGTATCACCGGTGTCGGCGCGGCGCTCGACGTGCCGACATCGCTCGCCATTCTCAGTGTCGCCTATCGCGATGCTGGAGAACGTGCCCGCGCCATCGGCATCTGGGCAAGTTGCAACGGCATTGCCATCGCGATCGGCCCGACTGCCGGCGGACTGCTGGTGGACGCCGCCGGCTGGCGCAGCGTTTGCGCACTTGTTCTGCCGATCTGCGTGTTGACGATCATCCTAGCGCAGCGGTTCGTTCCGGATACGCGCGACGCCGGCAACCGGAAACTCGACCTGCCCGGTCAGGTGTTCGCCATCCTCGCGCTGGGCAGCCTGTGCTTCATCGCGATCGAAGCTCCGCACCGCGGATGGATGTCCGTATTCATTCTCGGAGCGACCGCAATCTTCGTCGTGGCAACAGCGGCGTTTTTCTACACCGAGAAGAACAAGATCGGCGCCCTCGTGCCGCTGGAGATGTTCCGCAACAGCGAATTCAACGCGGCGCTGGCAGCCGCTGGCACCATGACATTCGGCATGTATGCCATGCTGTTTCTTACACCGCTGTATCTGCAGCGGGCGGGCGGCGAGACCGCATTCCAGGTCGGTATGGAGCTGCTGCCGATGTCGATCGTCTTCATCATCGTCTCACAGTCTTCCGGCGTGCTGACACGATATTTCGGTGCGCGCGTCCTGATGACCGCTGGCCTCGCCTGCATGGGCAGCGGGCTTCTGCTCCTCGCGATGGTCGGAGACACGCCGAACCTCGTCTTGATCGAAGTGGCGATGCTGATTATCGGCGTCGGTCTTGGCCTGAATACCGCACCGGTGAATGCCGTCGCGGTCGCATCGGTCGATATCGGCCGCTCCGGTACCGCCTCCGGTCTCGTCAACACGGCGCGCATGATCGGCGCGACCATGGGAATCGCCATCCTCGGCGCGATCTATGCCGTCTATGCGGGACAAGGATCGACGCAAAGCGCTATCACCGGATTGCGGCTGGCGTATCTGGGCGGCGCTCTCGTCGAGTTCACCGGCGCGCTGATCGCGGCAGTCTATATCCGCACCGGCGCAGCAAAGCCGGCCCGGAATCCGGCTTGACGGCCGTGGTCCCGCAAAAAAAAGAGGCCGCTCGAAAGCGGCCTCTTCTGTTCAAGCTTTGACCAGCGGCACCTTCGGCACCGAGCCGCGCGGCGGATCGCCGTCACCGCCGCCTTTCGGCTTGCGGCGTGGCGGGCTGCGACGCTTGGGCTTGATGCCTGGTCCGGCGCCCGGCTCCGGCAACTTGTCCGGCTTCGGCTTCACCGGCCCGTCGAGATAGTCGAAGCCGAGCTTCTCGTGGCCGGCATCGTCCTTGATGAGAACGACGCGGACATGTCCGCCCGACTTCAGACGGCCGAACAGCACCTCTTCCGCCAGCGGCTTCTTGATGTGCTCCTGGATCACGCGGGCCATCGGCCGCGCGCCCATCAGCTCATCGTAGCCATTGGCGATCAGCCAGCGCGACGCCTCGTCCGACAGCGCGATAGTCACGCCGCGATCCGCCAGTTGCGCCTCGAGCTGCAGCACGAACTTCTCGACAACCTGGGCGATGATCGTCGGCGACAGATGCGCAAAGGTGATGATCGCGTCGAGCCGGTTGCGGAACTCCGGCGCGAACAGCCGGTTGATCGCCTCGACGTCGTCGCCTTCCCGCTTGCTGCGGGTGAAGCCGTACGCCGCCTTCGACAGATCGGTCGCACCGGCATTGGTGGTCATGATCAGAACGACGTTGCGGAAGTCGACCTGCTTGCCGTTGTGATCGGTGAGCTTGCCGTGATCCATGATCTGCAGCAGCACATTGAACAGATCGGGATGCGCCTTCTCGACTTCGTCCAGCAACAGCACGGAGTGCGGATGCTGATCGATGCCGTCGGTGAGCAGACCGCCCTGATCGAAGCCGACATAGCCCGGAGGTGCGCCGATCAGGCGCGAGACCGTGTGCCGCTCCATGTATTCGGACATGTCGAAGCGGATCAGCTCGACGCCGAGGGTCTTCGCCAATTGCTTGGCGACCTCGGTCTTGCCGACGCCGGTCGGACCGGAGAACAGATAGCAGCCGATCGGCTTTTCCGGTTCGCGCAAGCCGGCGCGCGCCAACTTGATCGACGCGGCGAGCGACTCGATCGCCTTGTCCTGGCCGTACACCGTGGTCTTCAGCGTCTGCTCGAGATGCTGCAGCACCACCGCATCGTCCTTCGACACGGTCTTGGGCGGGATGCGCGCCATGGTCGCGATCGTCGTCTCGATCTCCTTGAGACCGATCGTCTTCTTGCGCTTGTTTTCCGGCACCAGCATCTGCGCCGCACCGGACTCGTCGATCACGTCGATCGCCTTGTCCGGCAGCTTGCGGTCATGGATGTAGCGCGACGACAGTTCGACCGCGGCCTTGATCGCATCGTTGGTGTATTTG
>JBQCFU010000716.1:0-3078 GCA_051958775.1 Pseudolabrys sp. | reverse complement strand
AGCGGCTGCGCGTCGTCGAGCGCGCGGTCGATCTCGGCGAAGAGGGACACTACGTCGTCTCTGTCGCCGGCGACGCGGCGGAGATCATCGACGAGGTGCGCGCGTTCGACCGCGCGCTGACGGCGACCTTCGTCATTCTGGCGGCGGTGCTGCTGCTCACCACCATGTTCCAGGTGCGGTTCGGCCTTGCGCCGCTGAAGCGCATCTCCGCAGGACTTGCCGCGATCCGGTCCGGCACCGCGGAACGCCTCGAAGGCGACTTTCCGGTCGAGATCGCGCCGCTCGCGCGCGAGACCAATGCGCTGATCGAGGCCAACAAGGAGATCGTCGAACGCGCGCGTACGCATGTCGGCAACCTTGCGCATGCGCTGAAGACGCCGCTCTCGGTGATCGTCAACGAAGCGATGGCGCGGCCGGGCGATCCGCTTGCCGACAAGGTGAAGGAGCAGGCCGACATCATGCGCGATCAGGTCGCGCGCCATCTCGAACGCGCGCGCATCGCCGCGCGTGCGACGATGGTCGGTTCGGTGACGGAAGTGACGCCGGTGATTGTTGCGTTGGCGCGGACCATGGAGAAGATCCATCGCGACCGCGGCATCGCCATCGATGTCCATGCCGACGATACTGCGCGCTTCCGTGGCGAGCGGCCCGACCTCGAAGAGATGGTCGGCAACCTCGTCGACAATGCCTGCAAGTGGGCGACCTCGCGCGTGTCGATCGAGGTCGGCATTGAGAAACCCGATCAGACCTCGGGGCGCGAGACGGTGCGCATCGTCGTCGATGACGATGGACGCGGCCTGTCGCCGTCGGAGCGGGAGCAGGTGGCGCAGCGTGGCCGCCGGCTCGACGAGACCAAGCCCGGCTCCGGCCTCGGCCTGTCGATCGTGGTCGAACTGGCAGCGCTCTACGGCGGCGGGCTCACGCTCGACACGGCCCCGATCGGCGGCTTGCGTGCGCAACTGACGCTGCCGAGTGCAAGAAGTTAGAGGTGAGCGACAGAGTTTTGCCCCATTCCTTGGGGATGGCTAAGGTTCGTCGGCCGGTTCCACAACCGGCCTTATTCACGAGGGGGAGATTCATGTCCGTTATGAAAATTGCCGCCGTCGCGATGGTCGGCCTGGCGCTGGCTGGTTGCGCCGGGAGCCCGGATGGCAGCACCGGACCGAAGGAAAACACCGGCACGCTGCTGGGCGCCGGGACCGGTGCGCTGGCGGGTGCGGCAATAGGCGCAGGCGGCGGTACGGGCAGTGCGCTCGCCGGTGCGGCGATCGGCGGCCTGCTCGGTGGTCTGATCGGCAACCGGATCGGCGCGGCGCTCGACGACGAGGACAAGCGGCGCGCTTATGCCGCGCAGATGGACGCGCTGGAGCGTGGTCCGTCGGGTGCGCCGGTCGCCTGGAAGAATCCGGATTCCGGCCGCTATGGCTCGATCGTTCCGGGCCCGGCGTATCAGAATGCCGGCCGCAATTGCCGGTCCTTCACCCACACCATCTATATCGACGGTCGCCCGGAAACCTCGCGCGGCACCGCCTGCCGCAATGGCGACGGCACCTGGACGCCGCTCGCCTAAGCGGGCCGCAGGCTTGAGGCTTCACCGTTTCATTGAAACGGTGAAGCTTCTCGTTCTTCCGTTGTCGCGTTTTCTTCACGCGAACCGGCGTCCACTTCGCTCTAAAACGCTCTCAATACCTTCTTAATGCGCCCATGATACCACCTCGGGGGTAAACCCTCGGGGTGGCTCACTGGGGCGGACTCATGGCGTACGGCGGGACCACCGTCGAACACCTGCAACAATTCCTCCGCGATTTGACGCCGGCCGAACGCGCCCGGCTGATCGGCTGTCTGGAGCGCAGCTTGCTGCAGGGCGGCAGCGTTCCCGGCGGGGAAATGGTGTTGCGGGAGCTGCGTCGCGTGATTGCGGCGGGCGAGCGTCCCGCGCGTATGGGCAATCCTAGCCGGCTGTTCTTTGCCTCGCTCGAACCGTTCCTCGTGGATGATGTGCAGACCCAGGCGCATCCGGGCCGTATCGCACGTACGGCGTTGTCGCCGATCTGGCGCTGGATCAGCGAAGATCTGATGCCGGCCGAGACCAAAGCTTACGGCGATGCCGCCAATGCCGCATTGCTCGCCAACGATCAGTCCGCAGCGCGGACGTGCGCGCGCGATTTCCAGATTCTTTTTGTGTCGCGGTTGCGCGCGGCACTGGCAGCCTTGCCTGACGACGAGCGGGCGCGCTGGCGATTGTTCGCCAAGATCAGCACGCCGCGTGCGGCTGACGATATGGAAGTGCTGCTCCAGGTCTATGGTGCGCAAGACCGTCTCCAGCAGCTCGCGACACGGTTGCCGGAGCATATCGAACATCTGTCGGATTCAACGCTGCATTCCGTTCGCGCGGCTGTCGATGCGGCGGTGAAGGGGCAGCCCGGCCTGTTTCCATTTGCCTTGCTGGTGGTGATGTCGCGGCTGTCCGTGCCGTGGCAGATCGTCCGGCTCGCGGTCGATGCGGCCCGCAGCGATGCCGCGGCGCGTGTCGCCGAAACGCCTTACGCCGTCGCGGTGGATATCACGCTCTGCGAGATGGAGCGGCTGACGCGCGAATTGCGCGATGAGTTGCGAGGAGGCCGCGCGGTTTCCGTGACGGCGCTGCTCAAGGAGATGCACGACACGGCGCGCGGACTGCGCACCGAACTCGCTTTGCCGGTGGAATCCGCCTGGGGCAAGCAATACGGCGCGGCCCGCTCGCAGATTGCCGATCTGCTCAAGTCGGAACTGGAATCCGCGCCCGGCGTCGTCCGTCGTCTGCTGCGTGCAAAGCCGCGCGTCGAGAAGGGCAAGCCGGGCCGTGCCATTGCCACCGTCCTCGATGCCGAGGAGGTGGCGCATGTGGAAGGACTGGTCGACATGGTGATTGCCTGCCGCGCCTTCGCCGGCGAACTGGCGGTCAACGAACTGTCGATGCGCACGTTCCTCGATCTGCGCCACTATCTCGACGCCACCGTACGCGGCCTGCAGGAGGCAGCCCGGCACGTCGAGGGCGAGGAGCGGGTCCAGTTGCGCGCCCAGCTCGCGTTGGCGGCA
>JBQCFU010000715.1:0-4492 GCA_051958775.1 Pseudolabrys sp. | reverse complement strand
TGTAGATGAAGCTGTACCAGCCTTCGATGGTCGCATTGACGAAGCGCTGGATCATGTCCGGCTTCTGCTTGACCAAATCCCAGTGCGCCTCGAGCGTGTTGGCATAGTTGGCGTAGCCATCATTGGCGAGCAGATGCACGACCGGGTTTGTAACGCCCGCATTCATGATCTGGTACGGCTCCGACGTGACATAGCCCTGCACGCTGAGCGACTTGTCGGCGAGGAACGGCGCCAGGCTGAAACTGTAAGGCCGGGCCTGCTCTTCGGTGTAGCCGTATTTGGCTTTCAGGTAATTCCAGTACGTCACCCGCGACGAGCCGGCGATCAGGATCGGCTTGCCCTTGAGCGCGGCGAGCGAGTCGTTGCCCTGCCCCGGATGCGAGATCAGCACGCGCACGTCCTTCTGGAACGGCGAGGCGATGCAGCACAGCGGGATATTGTCTTTCACATAGCCGAGCGCGGTGAAGCTCTCGCCTTGGCTGAATTCGATCTGCTTCGCGGCCAGAAGCTGATTGTAGCGCACCTGCGGGCCGCCCATGCGGATGGTGACGTCGAGGCCGTACTTCTTATAGATGCCGGTCGCGAGCGCCTGATAATAGCCGCCGTGCTCGCCCTGCGCCTTCCAGCTCGTGCCGATGGTGACTTTTTCCAGCGTCTGCGCCGACGCGGGAATACGGAGAATGCCGGTGGCGGTAACCGCGC
The DNA here is from genome assembly GCA_051958775.1 of Pseudolabrys sp. Taxonomy (GTDB): domain Bacteria; phylum Pseudomonadota; class Alphaproteobacteria; order Rhizobiales; family Xanthobacteraceae; genus Pseudolabrys. The sequence continues at coordinate 3,790 of JBQCFU010000715.1, read as the reverse complement.
CGGCGGTGGCAACGAAAGTACGACGTGTCAGCGAGGCCGAGGAACCGTCCCGATTGCATGTGATATCGCGCTTCATGGCGAAACCCTTCCCTGTTGTACCGTGCCTTCCTCTTTCTGTTCTTTATCTTTTCAGATCTTGCCTTTTCTGTTCTTGTCGGTTCGCGCACGCCGTTGCGGCGCCTGCAAACCAATGGTCTTCTTCAAACAAGCGTCGCAGACGAACCATGCAAAACAAGTGCCATCATCGCGGCCCTTGTTCGAAATCGACGTAATCAAATCCGAGACCGAAGTGGCGCGGCCCAAGCAGCGCGCGCCCTTCGGCGCTGTGCCAAGCGGGATCGAGCGCCTTCATACCGAACACCGTGACCGGGCGGCCCGGCGTGACGTCGCCGAGCGTCGTCAGCGGCTTGTTGGTTGCCGGATCGAGCACCGCAAAGATGTCTGGACTGGTCGCGATCACCGTGTCGTCGCGCCAGATCGCGTGATGCTCGTTCTTCACCCAGACCTTGTAAGTCGCGCCGGCCCACGCGCCGCGCCCTGCGATGGTGTAAACCAGTTCGCGCCACATATAGGGCTCGTTGCTGAGCCAATCGACCGAGGTCGTCTCGCCCTGAAACAGCACGCGGCCGCCGGTCGCTGCTTTCAGCGGCGCCAGCGTGTCGTCTTTTGAGGCGCCGCGCAGCGCCGCGCCGACCGCGACGGCGCGGCTCAGGCTACCTTTCACCAGCGCGGGCTTTGCCTCCTGCACCTGCACCAGATGGCCGGTGGTGGCGATACCGCGGCCATAAGCGGCGCGGCTGACCATGCGACCGATCCAGTCGGCCATGGTGGCGTTGACCGCCGACTTGACCAGAATGCGATTGCCCCAACGATCCACCATCGCCAGCGGCGTCGGCGGCTTGCCGAGCAATTCCATCTTGCTCAATTCAAGCTCCGGGATCGCGCGACCGACATAGTCGCCGTCGATGGTCGGAATGCCGAGTTCGAGCCCGGTCATGATGGTCGCCGAGGTTGCGGCGCTGGACAATTCCATCGACACCAGCGCGCCGAGCGTCACGCCGGCATAGCCGGTGAGTTCGCGCACGGATTCGACCAGCCGTGGCACCAGCGTCGGGAATTCTTCCTTGTCGAGACCGAGCCGCGCGAGATCGGCGGCCGGCGGCGGCTCATCGGGATCCTTGCCGCCGAGAATGATCGCCCAGCAGGTCCAGTCCTGCGCCGAGAGTTCGTCCGGCGACACCAGCGTCAGCCGGCGCCCGGCGCGGATCGCCGGCGCGAGCATATCGAGGCCCGCTTCGACGCGTCCGCCACCGCCGGTGCCAAAGAAGGCCAGACCCCAGCAGAGGTTCTCGACAGTCTCGAGATCGGAAATCACCAGGGCCATCTGTCCTCACAGGCTTCCGAATGTCAGCCGTCCTTCCAACAGAACCGCCTGAACGGGCGGGCCGCTCGCAACCAGATCTTCCGCATCGTCCGCGTCGCTGACGATCAGGTCCGCGCGCGCACCTTCATGGATGCCGTAATCTTGGCCGAAACCCATGGTGGCGGCTGGCGCCTGCGTCACCATCGCATAAGCGCGGTCAAGCTCCGCCGTGGTCAGATGTCCTGCCAGCAGGGTCCAGCGCGCGATCTCCAGCATGTCGCCGCTGCCGGTCGGCACGAACGGGTCCTGAATGTTGTCGCTGGCGGCGGACACGCGGACACCCGCCTCGATCAGCTCGCGCACGCGCGTCAGCCCACGTGGCGGCAGCAGCGGCGCCTCGCGCCCCTGCAGGAACAGATTGGCCGCCGGCAGCGTGATGACCGCGATGCCCGCTTCGGCAAAACCATTGATCACGCGCTTGGCATCATCCGGCGCCATGGCGCTCAGCGCCGAGCAATGACCGATGGCCACCCGGCCGGCCATGCCGCGCGCCTTGGTGCGGGCGATCACCGCGTCAAACAGTTGCCGCCCGGCATCGAGATGTTCGTCGAGATGCAGATCGACCGGCATGCCGTGGCGTTCCGCCGCATCGAACAGCATGTCCATGAAGGCTTCCGGCTGATCGGAGATCGCCGGCGTGCCGCCGACCACATCGGCCCCGGCACGGATCGCATCCTCCAGCCATTCCTTCGCGGTGTCACCGAGACGCGTCGCGCCGGCGGTGACGAAGGCCACCACCTGGATGCGCATCTTGCCGCGCCAGCGTTCGCGCAAAGCGACCAGCATGTCGACCGCGCGGCCACGCAGCACCTGATCGACATTGGCGTGGGTGCGAATGGCGACGGTACCGCGTGCCAAGCACGACGCGACCGTGCGGTCGGCGCGCTTCTGCAGGCTCTCCGGCGTGATCCGCGACGCATAGTCGTTGAATGCCGCCACCGCGCCGAGCAGCGTACCGGCCGGGTTCGGCACGTCACGCAGGGTCCGTGTCTTGTCGAGATGCTGGTGGCAATCGACCAGACCCGGCGAGACGAATTTATCAGCGAGATCGACAACCTTCGCGCCTGCGGGCGGCGGCAAGGCGGCGCCTAGCCGCTCGATCCGGCCGTCTGCGCCGATCACCACATCAATCTGCTCCGGACGCGCAGCGCCAGTCCGCAAAACGCGGCCGCCGCGCAGCAGGAGCGGTTGCGAAGCCATTTACCGCGATCCTTTTCGGGTTTTCTTCTTCGTTTTCTTGACCGGCTTCTTCACCGGTTTTCTCGCAGCCTTTTTCGCAACCTTCTTCTTCGCAGTCGATACCTTTGCGGTGGCTACTTTCGCTGGCGACTTGGTTCTCTTGCCCTGCAGCATATCGATGCGCAGGTTCTGGTAGCGGTCGATCCACAGGTCGTGGCCGGTGCGCACCAGCACTGTCATGTCCTCGCCCTCGACGATGGCCGGGCCCTTGAAGCGATGCCCCGGATGTAGCTTGTCGCCGGCATAGATCGGGATCGGCACGAATGCCTTGCGCTCGTGCAGATAGACCTTGCGCCGTTCCTTGATCGCGCCCGCTGCATTGGCGCTGCCCATGCGCGCCTCGGCGAGCTTCGGCTTCGGCAGATCGGCAATCGCTTCCACAGACAGCGCCACCGCCTCGACACCGGCCTCGGTGTAAGCCGTGCCCTTGCCGTAGCGCAGTTCATAGAGGTCGACGAAGCGCCAGACGATGCCCTGGCCACGATCCGGCGCCTTCAGGTCGAAATCGGTCACAGGCACGCGCACGGTGTGCACCTGGCCCTTGAACAGCAGATGCACGTAGCGGGTCAGATGCACCTTGCCGATCGGCAGGCGCTGCTCCTTCATCTGCGTGACGATATTGGATTCCAGCGTCTTGAAGTGCTCGCGGATGCGCGGCAGATCGAACGGGAAGCGCATCGGGTCCGACATTTCCATGACGCGCTTGGCGTCGCTGCCGGCAATGCCGTAGGCGGAGAACACCGAGGCGACCGCGGGCACCACCACTTCCGGACAGCCGAGCACCGACGAATAGGCATCGCAGTGCAGACCGCCGGCGCCGCCATAAGAGAAGATGGTGAAATGCTCCGGGTCCTGACCGCGTTCAACAGTGACCTTGCGGATGATGTCGGACATCTGCGCGTCGACGATCTCGATCATCGCCGCCGCCGCGTCTTCCACCGTCATGCCGAGCGGATCGGCGACGCGCGTCTTGATCGCCTGGCGCGCTTTTTCCGGGTAAAGCCGCATGCGCCCGCCGAGGAAGAAGTCGGGATTGAGCCGGCCGAGCACGAGATTCGCATCGGTGACGGTCGGCTCGGTGCCGCCGTTCTCGTAACAGGCCGGACCCGGACGCGCACCGGCGCTCTG
>JBQCFU010000714.1:0-3222 GCA_051958775.1 Pseudolabrys sp. | reverse complement strand
TGACGACAGTGGAAAATTGCAAAGCGCGTTGTTACGGCTGCGCCACCACGCCGCCCGTGAGCGGTCGCGGCGCGCCGCTGGTCTTCGGGAACGTGATCGGCAGCCCCTTCACGGTGCGCGCCGCGAGGAACGCGAAGGCCTGCGCCTCCAGCGCCTCGCGCGACCAGCCGACCTTGTCCGCCGTTTCGACCGTTGCCGGCGCGAGCCGCTGCGCCAGCATCCGCATCAAAGTCGGATTGAACGAACCGCCGCCCGCGACGATCCAGGAGCGCGGCGTCTGCGGCAGTTGCGGCACGACCCGCGCAACCGACGCCGCCGTCAGCGCCGACAAGGTCGCTGCCCCATTCGCCACCGTGAAATCAGGCAGGCCGATATTGGCGAAAGCAAAGGCGTTGCGGTCGAGCGATTTCGGGCACGGCGCCACGAAAAACGGATGGTCGAGGGTGCGCGCCACGAACTCTTCATCAACCACGCCGCGCGCGGCCTGATCGCCGTCGCGGTCGAGCGGCGCGCCGGTACGTGCGCGCATGAACTCGTCGATCAGCGCATTGCCCGGACCGGTATCGCAGGCCACCGGATCGCCGCCATCGACATAGGTGATGTTGGCGACGCCGCCGACATTGAGCACGATGATCGGATGCGGCCGGTCGAGTTCGCGCGCGATCGCCTGGTGGAACACCGGCACCAGCGGCGCACCCTGGCCACCGGCCATGATGTCGGCCTGTCGGAAATCATAGGCCACCGGGATACCGACCTGCCGCGCGACATCGGCGCCCTGCCCGATCTGAACCGTGAGTTTCGCCGCCGGCTTGTGCAGCACCGTCTGGCCATGGAAACCGACGATGTCGACGCCGGCGCGATCGATACGCTCGCTCGCGAGAAACTGCTCGATGGTCTCCACATGGGCGCGCGTCACGAAGGCCTCGGCCTCCGCCAGCACGCCCGGACGGGAGGTGCGGTCGGTCAGGCTCACGCCCTCGGCCAGCGCCTGCCGCAGCAGCGCCCGCTCGTCCTCGCTGTAGGCCCGGTAACCGGTCGGCCCGAACGCCAGCACCCGCTCGCCGTCGGTCTCGATCAGCGCGATATCGACGCCGTCCAGCGACGTTCCGCTCATCAGGCCGATGGCACGCAACACCGCGCCGCGTGTCTCTGTCATGGGAAGGGCTTTGCGGGGTGGTCTGGTTGGTTGAATCCGACGCCGGACCTGTTACACCACCGGCCAAACCGGCGACAGGACCATGAGCGCTTATAAGTCCGATTTTCTTAATGTTTTGGCCACCCGCGGCTTCATCCACCAGATTTCGGATGCGGCGGGGCTCGATGAACTCGCGGCAAAGTCCGGGATCGTCGCCTATGTCGGCTACGACTGCACGGCGGCCTCGCTCCATGTCGGCCATCTGCTGTCGATCATGATGCTGCACTGGCTGCAGGCGACCGGGAACAAGCCGATCGCGCTGATGGGCGGCGGCACAACCCGCGTCGGCGACCCGTCCGGCCGCGACGAGACGCGCAAGCTCCTCACCTACGAGCAGATCGACGCCAACAAGGCCTCGATCCGCACCACTTTCGACAAGTTCATCAAATTCGGCGCGGGCCAGTCCGACGCCGTGATGATCGACAATGCCGAGTGGCTGACCAAGCTCAACTACATCGAGATGCTGCGCGAGGTCGGCCGGCACTTCTCGATCAATCGCATGCTGACGATGGATTCGGTGAAGCTGCGCCTCGAGCGCGAGCAGGAACTGTCGTTCATCGAATTCAACTACATGATCCTGCAGTCCTACGATTACGTCGAACTGGCACGCCGCTTCGGCTGCAACCTGCAGATGGGCGGCTCGGATCAGTGGGGCAATATCGTCAACGGCATCGATCTCGGCCGCCGCATGGGCACGCATCAGCTCTACGCGCTGACCTGCCCGCTGCTCACCACCGCGTCCGGCGCAAAGATGGGCAAGACCGCCGCCGGCGCCGTCTGGCTCAACGCCGACATGCTCTCGCCCTATGATTACTGGCAATTCTGGCGCAACACCGAGGACGGCGATGTCGGCCGGTTCCTCCAGCTGGTCACCACCCTGCCGCTCGACGAAGTCGAGAAGCTCGCCGCACTCAAGGGCGCCGAGATCAACGAAGCGAAGAAAGTGCTCGCCAACGAAGCGACCGCGCTGATGCACGGCCGCGCCGCCGCCGTTGAGGCGGAAGGAACTGCGCGCAAGACCTTCGAGGAAGGCGCGCTCGCCGACACGCTGCCGACCATCGACATTCCGGCAACGGCGCTCGATCAGGGCTACGGCGTGCTCACCGCCGCGGTGACGGCGGGGCTTGTGGCGTCGACCGGCGAAGCGCGCCGGCAGATCAAGTCCGGCGGCCTGCGTATCAACGACGCCGCCGTCAGCGACGAGAAGCTCGCGCTCAACCGGTCGAACCTGACACCGGAAGGCGTCATCAAGATTTCGCTCGGCAAGAAGAAGCACGTCCTGCTGAAACCAATCTGACACCGGCCATTGCCGTGCGGATTTGGATCGAGGTGGCTCCATGTCCAAACCCGACGGCGTTCGCAGCACCCGCCTCTATCGCACAGGGGTTGCCGTCGCGGTCGCGACTTCGCTCCTCACCCTCTGGACGATGATTGTCCGCGATGACGGAACCGGGATCGGGTACATCATGCTGGTCGCGGCAGCCATCGTGGCAGCAGCGTCTGCCCGGTTTCAGCCCACAGGGATGGCGCGCGCGATGCTGGGTGTCGCTATCATGCAAACCCTGCTCGCCGCTCTCATCATAACGGCGCCATCGACTGCAAACATTCCAGGCGGGGCGACAAAGATTCTGCTGTTTGCTGCGGCCTTCACGACGCTGTGGCTCATATCGGCAGGTCTATTCCGCGCCGCCGCGAAACTCCGCCATCAAGCAGACGCGACAAAGCGAACGTCCGGCGCGCCATAGCGACGTTACCGACGGACGCTGCAAACTTTGCTGATGGTCGAGCCCGGCCCGAAAACATTCACCACGTCGAGTTGCTGGAGCCGATCGGCCACGCTGCCCGAACTCACCGGTTCGGATCGGCGAACGCGGGCTGAGTGGTGTCGCGGAATTCGAAGAACTTGCGCAGCAGGCCCGGCGCGATCACCGACAGCGGATTCGGCTGGATGCGGAAATTGCCCGGCTGCCCGGTGATCTCATAGGTCACGCCGAGCAGGCCTTCATTGCTGTTCGGCCCGCCGAGGA
>JBQCFU010000713.1:0-2468 GCA_051958775.1 Pseudolabrys sp. | reverse complement strand
TTCGTCCTCCAGCATCTCCAGCGCAATCGTGCCCTGCCCGGCAATCACCTGCGCGTCGTCATAGGGATGCACCAGGGTCAGCCCGCGCGTCTGCGCCAGCGTCACGCAGCGCTCCATCGCGTCCTCGACGGTCTCGCCGTGCAACACAACCTCGGCGCCGTAGGAGCGCGTCGCCGCCACTTTCACGAACGGCGTCGTCACCGGCATGACGATGGTGACCGGCGAGCCGAGCCGGCGTCCGTGATAGGCCACCGCCTGCGCATGATTGCCGGCCGACATGGCGACGAGGCCGCGGCGGCGCTCCTCCTCAGAGAGCGACAAGAGCTTCACCAGCGCGCCACGTTCCTTGAAGGCGTTGGTGGCTTGCAGGTTTTCGTATTTGACGAAGACCTGTGCCCCGGTCAGCGCCGACAGCCGCGGCGCCGGCAGCATCGGCGTGCGCAACACCGCGCCGGCAATGGCGCGGCGTGCCGCCTCGATATCGGCCAGGGTGATGGTGGTCACGGCGCATCTCCTTGTCGGGCAATCGACTGGTCCGGGTTTCCCGGTTCTGTGGCGGTATACCCATCTTGCGGCGGAATCGCCTAGTCTCCATCTTCGCCGCGGAGGGTTCATTCATGAGCGACAGCGGTTACAGCGGGACGGCCGACGGGTTTCGCCCCCACGCCTTCGATCCGGCCACCAGTCCGGAACTGTTCGAAGGCGTGCCGGCGCGGCGCGTCATTGCCTTCCTGATCGATTTCGTCATCATTTCCGTGCCGATCGTGCTGGCGGCGATGTTCATCTTCGCCTTCGGGCTGGTGACGCTCGGCCTCGGCTGGGCGCTGTTCTGGCTGCTGTCGCCCGGATCAGTGATCTGGGCGCTGCTCTATTACGGCTCGACGTTCGGGGGCCCCCGCTCCGCGACCATCGGCATGCGTGTGATGGATCTGGAGATGCGCACCTGGTACGGCGCGCCGTCCTACTTCGTGCTGGGCGCGGTGCACGCCATCGTGTTCTGGCTGTCGGTGTCGTTCCTGACGCCGCTCATCCTGCTGGTCTGTTTCTTCAACGGCCGGCGGCGGTTGCTGCACGACATGCTGCTCGGTACCGTGGTCATCAACAATGCGGTGCGCGCCCAGACATTGCGCACCGTCCGGTAACCCAAGAGGTAACTCAAGACTCGGGATATGACCCAGCACCCGCGCGATACGCCCCAGTTCTACCTCACCGCTCCCTCGCCGTGCCCATATCTGCCCGGCGCGGAAGAGCGCAAGGTCTTCACGCATCTGGTCGGCCATCGCGCGCGCGAACTGAACGATCTGCTCACCCACGGCGGTTTCCGTCGCAGCCAGTCGATCGCTTATCGCCCAGCTTGTGAAACATGCCGCGCCTGCATTTCGGTCCGCGTCGTCGTCGCCGACTTCAAGCCGACGCGCAACATGCGCCGCAACCTCGACCGCAACATGGATCTGATCGGCGAGCAGCGCGAACCGGGGCCGTCATCGGAGCAGTATTCGCTGTTCCGTTCCTATCTCGACGCGCGGCATCGCGACGGCGGCATGGCCGACATGAGCGTGCTCGACTACGCGATGATGGTCGAGGACAGCCATGTCCGCACCCACGTGATCGAGTATCGCCGGCGCGGGCCGGACAGCGCATTCACCAAGCGCGGCGCAGGACCGCTGGTGGCGGTCGGTCTCACCGATGTGCTCAACGACGGCCTGTCGATGGTCTATTCGTTCTTCGATCCGGATCAGGCCGTGCGTTCGCTCGGCACCTTCATGATCCTCGAGCATATCGACCGGGCACGGCGCATGGGCCTGCCCTATGTCTATCTCGGCTACTGGGTCGAGGGTTCGCGCAAGATGGATTACAAGGCGCGCTTCCTGCCGCAGGAGCGGCTGCTCGGCGCGGGGTGGACCCGCTTCGAGAAATAACCGCGACATCAGCCGCGGACGAAATCCGCCAACAGCTTCACGTTGAGCGCGATCACCACAAGCGCTGTGAGCACGGCAAGCGCCGTCACCCAGCGCGGCGCAACGAGGTCGCCGAGCTTGCGGCGATCCGCCGTGAACATGACGAGCGGCACGATGGCGAACGGCAATTGCAGGCTGAGCACGACCTGACTGAGGATCAGCAATTGCGCCGAGCCCTTCTCGCCATAGAGGATGGTGACGATCGCCGCCGGCACGATGGCGATACCGCGGGTGATCAGCCGCCGCATCCAGCCCGGCAGCCGGATGTCGAGGAAACCCTCCATCACGATCTGCCCGGACAGCGTCGCCGTCACCGTCGAGTTCAGGCCGCAGCACAGAAGCGCGATGCCGAATAAAGTCGGCGCGATGGCTGAGCCGAGCAGCGGCGCCAGGAAGGAATGCGCCTGATCGAGTTCGGCAACATCGAAGCGGCCTGAATTATGGAACGTCGCCGCAGCGAGAATGAGGATCGACGCGTTGATCAGCAGCGCGAACATCAGCGCGATGGTG
>JBQCFU010000712.1:0-2357 GCA_051958775.1 Pseudolabrys sp. | reverse complement strand
GATCTGAATGCCGATCGGCTGCTTGCGGAATATCTCGACCAGCCGTTCCACTTCGCGCCGCGCCAGTGCGCGGCGCTTGCGCATGATCGCGGCGCTGAGATCGAAACGGCCGATCAGGCCGGAGCGGAGAAACCGCTCGATGGTCTGGGTGTTGATGACGCTGACGACGGTCGGGCTGCGCTTGAGCGTCGAGCCGCGCCGTTCCCGCAGCACCGACAGCACCCGCTCGACATAGTTGGCGAACTGCGCGTGATCCGAACCGGCGATGCCGTTGGATTCCATCAGCATCGTCCGCATATGGCCGATATATTCATCCGACAGCAGCAGGAACGAGATCGGCGTGAAGTTGCCGAGCACCTGGATGACGTTTTCCTCGAGCTGCCGCATTCGTTCGAAGAACGCGACGGCGTTGTTGTAGTATTCGACGCCGACGCCCATCAGCGACGGCAGCGACACTTCGAGAAGTTCCGCAAGTTTCTCCAGCGTCTCGATCTTGACCAGTTCACCCTTCTCGAGCCGGTACAGCGCGGCTCTCGATACGCCGATCTTCTCGGCCATATCGGCGGCGGTGAAATTCTTGCCGAGGCGATAGGCGCGCAGCCGGTTGCCGATTTCCTGCCATTGCTCGGACATGCGCGCCTGAACCGAAAGTCTCAAATTTGATACCGTACTGTGGAACAGCACGGATTCTTCTGCAAGCGCCGTATGTTGCGGCTGATCGCGCCGCACACAGCGGGATGCATTGAAGCCCTTATTGCTGCGACGGCTCAGTCGCGATTTGGCGGTCGAATCCGGCCGGTGCCACAACGATGAACGGGGACGACCACGGGTTGCGCTCTTGACTCGGGAATTGCCACCGTCTCATTAATGATACTTTGCGGCAGTCTGCCGCAGTCCAGATCGTCCGGGGAATCAAGGGAAGGGGTGGACTTCATGTCTGTTACTGCTGCTGAAGCGTCCGACGCGACGCGAGAGAGTTATGCCCGCAAGGCTTTGTTCGGTTCGGCCCTCGGTTATGCGATGGACGGATTCGATCTGCTCATTCTGGGCTTCATGCTGTCGGCGATCGCCGCCGAACTGCATTTCACGCCGGCGCAATCCGGCTCGCTGGTCACCTGGACCTTGATCGGTGCCGTCGTCGGCGGCGTGGTCTTCGGCATCCTCAGCGACTATTTCGGCCGCGTCCGCGTGCTGACATGGACCATCCTGCTGTTCGCGATCTTCACCGGTCTTTGCGCCTTCGCGCAGGGCTACTGGGATCTGCTGGCTTATCGCACCATCGCCGGTCTCGGCCTGGGTGGTGAGTTCGGCATCGGCATGGCGCTCGCCGCCGAAGCCTGGCCGGCATCGAAGCGCGCGCGCGTCTCGTCCTATGTCGGCCTCGGCTGGCAGGCGGGCGTGCTGCTCGCGGCGGTCGTGACGCCGATCCTGCTGCCGATCATCGGCTGGCGCGGCATGTTCGCGGTCGGCATCCTGCCGGCAGTCGTCGCCTTCGCCGTTCGTTATGCGATCGGCGAGCCGCCGATCTTCGTCGAGAAGACCAAGAAGCGCACCGGCAATCCGCTCGCTTTGCTGGTCAAGGATAAGGAGACGACCAAGATCAGCCTGGGCATGTTCATCCTCTGCTCGGTGCAGAACTTCGGTTACTACGGCGTGATGATCTGGCTGCCGTCCTATCTGTCGACGCGGTTCGGCTACACGCTGACCAAATCGGCCGTCTGGACGGGCGTCACCATCCTCGGCATGGCGTTCGGCATCTGGCTGTTCGGCCAGCTCGCCGACAAGTTCGGCCGTCGCCCGATCTTCTTCCTGTATCAGGCCGGTGCGGCGATCTCGGTCGTCGTCTACTCGCAGCTCGTCGATCCGATGCATCTGCTCATCGGCGGTGCGATCATGGGCATGCTCGTCAACGGCATGCTCGGTGGCTACGGCGCGCTGATGTCGGAACTCTATCCGACCGAAGCGCGTGCGACGGCGCAGAACGTGCTGTTCAATCTCGGCCGCGGCGTCGGTGGCTTCGGACCGCTGGTGATCGGTGCGCTCGCCGCGCACTACTCCTTCGCGGTGGCAATCGCCTTGCTGTCGATCCTCTACGTGATCGACATCATCGCCACGGCGCTGCTCATTCCCGAGCGCAAGGGTGCGCCGCTCGAGTAGAGCGCGCTCCCATACGAAAAGCGAAAGAGGAGCCGCGAGGCTCCTCTTTTTTATGTCTTTTGACTGCCGCTCAGGACGGCCGTCCGGTCCGGATCAGTTGAGTTCCGATCCGGCGATCTCGTTGAGCAGCTTCAGCCGCTCGTCGGCGGACATGCGCTCGTAACCGGCAGCCTTGTCGGCGACCGCGACCAGGCGGCGAT
>JBQCFU010000711.1:0-6547 GCA_051958775.1 Pseudolabrys sp. | reverse complement strand
TGCCTGTGCCGAGATTGAACGTGGTGCGGTTGGCGATCCGCTCGGCGCGTACGTTGCGCGCTTGATCGCCGGCGATCGCGGCCGCCGATGCCATGCGCGGATTGATCAGCGCATCGGAGAGCGTCAGGCTGCCCGGCAGCTTCTGGTCGGTGCGGTAGGCGCCGAGATAGAACCGCGTCTCTACATCGGGTGAGATGCGGTAGCCGATATTGCCGTTGAAGTGCTCGTATTGCTGGCGCGCATGGTCGCGATACCCGTCGGAATGCGAGACGGTGAGGTTCGCCAGCGCATCGACGTTGCCCCAGATGCTGGAGGTCTGCGCGCTGGCGCGTCCGGTGCCGAAGCTGCCGCCGTCGATCCGCAGCATATGCGGCGCGACCGCGGTATAGGCGGTCGGCGTGATGAAATTGATCGCACCGCCGAGATAGGAACTGCCATAGGCAAGGCCGTTGCCGCCTTTGTAGATTTCGGCCGCGCGCAGCGCGAGCGGATCGACCTGATAGTAGTCGCCGCTGCCGTCAGCGAAATTGAACGGCATGCCGTCCTGCAGGATCTCGACGCCGCGCGTATGGAAGGAGCGGGAGATGCCGGACCCTCGAACCGCGACGCGCAGTTCCTGGCCATAACGCTCCTGCGTCAGCACGCCGGGGCTGTCCTTGAGCACATCGCGCAGATTGTTGGCGTAGCGGGTCTTCAGCGTCTCGCTGTCGACGAAGCCGACCGAGCCGGCATTGCGGTTGATGATCTCGCGGATCTGCGCTGCGGTCGCGGCGGTGAGCGTGCCGCTATTCGCTGCGTTGACGACGATTTCCGGAACCTGAACCGGAGAAGATGAGGATTGAGCCTGCGCGCCGCTCTCGAATGCGACAGACCCGAGCAGCACGGCGCTGCCCAGCGTAACCAGACGTGACATTTGTCCAACCTGACAAGACGGATGACGATGCGGCTTGCGCCGCGGCGATCAGCCGGCCTGCGGTGGACCTCGGGGGAAATGTGGACGGGCCTCGCTGGTGACCGCGAGGCGGGTGACCGGTGGTTGCGTGACAACACCGGCAGATGCGGGCGCCCATGCGGTCGAGGCGACGGCGGGCGTCGGCAGCGCGGTGGCCAGGCACAGCACGCAATGGTCGCAATTATGCGTCGGGGCCGGAGTGCTGCCGTCTTGATTGCCATTTTGTGGCGTCGCGCCGTGGCCGCCGGTCAGGCAGGTGATCGCCAGCGGATCGAAACCGGAGGCCGCAGCGCTGACCGGTGCGAGGGTTGCCAGCAGGCCATGCAGCGTGATGGCGAAAATCGCCACCAAAGCCACAAGCCCCTGCCGCATCTCGCGCATCGCCGTTCCTTATCCGGGTGGCAGCGTTACCACGCTGTTGTAACCCGGGAAATGGGGCTTTTCATCCCATGGCTCCACAGAAAGCCTGTTTTTGGCTGCGGCCTTGTGTTTTGCGGGGCGATCCGGTTTCACTCGGCTCCGGACCCCTCCCGGAGCGAATCGATCCACCGCCATGCGCCTGTCCCGCTTTTTCCTGCCGATTCTGCGTGAAGCCCCCCGCGAGGCGGAGATCGTCTCGCACCGCCTGATGCTGCGTGCGGGCATGATGCGGCAGGAGGCTGCCGGCATCTATGCGTTCCTGCCGCTCGGCTGGCGCGTGCTGCAGAAGGTCGTACAGATCGTGCGCGAGGAACAGAACCGCGCTGGCGCCATCGAACTCCTGATGCCGACGATCCAGTCGGCCGATCTGTGGCGCGAAAGCGGCCGTTATGACGCCTACGGCAAGGAGATGTTGCGCATCGAGGATCGCCACGAGCGCGAGGTGCTGTACGGCCCGACCAACGAGGAGATGATCACCGACATCTTCCGGGCCTATGTACGTTCCTACAAGGAACTGCCGCTGAACCTCTATCACATCCAGTGGAAGTTCCGTGACGAGGTGCGTCCGCGCTTCGGGCTGATGCGCGGCCGCGAATTCCTGATGAAGGACGCCTATTCGTTCGACATCGACCAGGCTGGCGCCGAGCACTCCTACAACAAGATGTTCGCCGCCTATCTGCGCACCTTCGCGCGCATGGGCCTGCGCTCGATCCCGATGCGCGCCGACACCGGTCCGATCGGCGGCAATCTCAGTCACGAATTCATCATCCTCGCCTCGACGGGCGAGAGCGAAGTGTTCTGCCACAAGGACTATCTCGGCATGGACGTGCCGGGCGCAGACGTGAATTTCGACGATCCGAAAGCCATGCAAGACATCTTCAACCGGTGGACGTCCCATTACGCCGCGACGTCGGAGATGCACGACGCTGCCGCGTTCGACGCGTTGCCGGCGGACAAGAAGGTGTCGGCGCGCGGCATCGAGGTCGGCCACATTTTCTATTTCGGCACGAAATATTCCGAGCCGATGAAGGCCGTGGTCGCGACCGGCGAGGGCGGCGAGAAGCCCGTGCATATGGGTTCGTACGGCATCGGTCCGTCGCGGCTGGTCGCGGCGATCATCGAAGCGTCGCATGACGATGCCGGCATCATCTGGCCGGAAGCGGTCGCGCCGTTCAAGGTCGCGATCCTCAATCTCAAGCAGGGCGACGCGGCGACCGACGGCGCCTGCGAGGAACTTTATCGCAACCTCACCGCCAAGGGCGTCGAGGTGCTCTACAACGACCTTGACGAGCGCGCCGGCGCGAAATTCGCCGCGACCGACCTGATCGGCATTCCGTGGCAGGTGATGGTCGGTCCGCGCGGCCTGGCCGAAGGCAAGGTCGAGGTGAAGAAACGCGCCGACGGCAGCCGCGAAATGATGTCGCTTGCCGCAGCCACTGACCGGCTGTCGCAATGATGGTGGCCGATAGGCTGATCTCGATTCCGATGTTTTCTGTGCGCTATCCGGTTTTTTCTCCCGCCGGGGCGGGCATGAATCCGCCAGAATCGTGTGAAAATCAGCGCGCGGGAACAACACCTCGATGAGTCAGCCCTCGGGCACGCGGCCCTTTTCACCGTTCGAATGGATGCTGTCGCTGCGCTATCTGCGGGCGCGGCGTAAGGAAGGATTCATCTCGGTCATTGCCGGGTTCTCCTTCCTCGGCATCATGCTCGGCGTCGCCACGCTGATCATCGTCATGGCGGTGATGAACGGCTTCCGCAAGGAACTGCTCGACAAGATCCTCGGCCTCAACGGCCATCTGCTGATCCAGCCGCTGGAATCGCCGCTCACCGATTGGGACGAGGTGGCGGCGCGCATCAGCGGCGTTAACGGCGTGCGGCTCGCCGCGCCCATCGTCGAAGGTCAGGCGCTGGCGTCCTCGCCGTTCAATGCCGGCGGTGTGCTGGTGCGCGGCATCCGCCTTGCGGACCTGCAGAAGCTTCCCTCGATCGTCAACAACATCAAGCAGGGCTCGCTCGAAGGCTTCGACGAAGGCCAGGGCATCGCCATCGGCCGCCGCATGGCCGACCAGATGTCGGTGCGCGCCGGCGACAATCTGACGCTGGTGGCGCCGAAAGGTGCGGTGACGCCCATGGGCACGACGCCGCGCATCAAGATCTACAAGATCGCCGCGGTGTTCGAGATCGGCATGTCGGAATACGATTCCGCCATCGTCTTCATGCCGCTCAAGGAAGCGCAGGCCTATTTCAACCGATCCGGCGATGTGACCGCGATCGAGGTCTATACCGACAACCCCGACAAGATCGACCAGTACCGCAAGGCCGTGCAGGACGCGGCCAAGCGGCCGATCTACATGGTCGACTGGCGACAGCGGAACGCGACGTTCTTCAACGCGCTGCAGGTCGAGCGCAACGTCATGTTCCTGATCCTGACGCTGATCGTGCTGGTGGCGGCGCTCAACATCGTCTCCGGCCTGATCATGCTGGTGAAGGACAAGGGACAGGATATCGCCATCCTGCGCACCATGGGCGCGACCCAGGGCGCGATCACCCGCGTGTTCCTGATCACCGGCGCGTCGATCGGCGTCACCGGCACGATCATGGGTTTCCTGTTCGGCGTGCTGGTCTGCCGCAACATCGAGTCGATCCGGCAGTTCCTGTCGTGGCTCACCAGCACCGAACTGTTCTCGCCGGAATTGTACTTCCTCTCCAAGCTCCCGGCCGATCTCGACGTGGGCGAAACCACGGCCGTTGTGGTGATGGCGCTGACCTTGTCGCTCTTGGCGACGCTCTATCCGTCATGGCGGGCCGCGCGGCTCGATCCGGTCGAGGCGCTGCGCTATGAGTGACATGACGATGGAATATGAGGGTGAGGTGACGCAGGCCGCTGCGGAAGAGGTTCCGATCCTCTATCTGCATCAGGTCGAGCGGCACTATCGCCAGGGCGAGGCGACGCTCTACATCCTTCAGGGTGCGGATCTGGCGGTCTGGGCCGGACAGTCGGTCGCTCTGGTGGCGCCGTCCGGCTCCGGCAAGTCGACGCTGCTGCATCTCGCCGGCCTGCTCGAGCATCCGGACAACGGCGAAGTTTACATGGACGGGCAGGGCACCGTCGGGCTCTCCGACAGCGAGCGCACCCGGCTGCGCCGCGAGCAGGTGGGCTTTGTCTACCAGTCGCACCGTCTGCTCCCGGAGTTCTCCGCGCTGGAGAACGTGATGCTGCCGCAGATGATCCGCGGTCTGTCGCGCCGGGAAGCGACCCGCCGGGGCATGGAGTTGCTCGGCTATCTCGGGCTCGCGGAGCGCGCGACCCATCGGCCGGCCGAACTCTCCGGCGGCGAGCAACAGCGCGTCGCCATCGCCCGCGCGGTCGCCAATGCGCCGCGGCTGCTGCTGGCGGACGAGCCGACCGGCAACCTCGACCCGCATACCGCCGACCACGTCTTCCGGGCGCTCGAACAACTCGTCCGGGCCTCGGGACTCGCCACCATCGTCGCGACCCACAATATGGAATTGGCGGCGCGGATGGACCGCCGCGTGACGCTCCGCGACGGCCTGATCGTCGAGATGGATTGAGTGAGCCCTAGAGGCTGATTTCTCAGCGTTATTTCGGCCAATTAACTATCAGCAACGGCTGCTGGGGGAGCGCGCTTGGCATCGTCTTGACTAAAGAACAAAAGATGAACTATGTTCTAGTTCTGTTCTTAAACGAAGGGAGGCGACGATGCTCAAGGCCATGGTTCATGAAGCAGCGGCACTGGCGTCCTTGGCACTGTTCGTGGGGATGGTCGCCGTCTGGGCGAACGTGCTCTGCATGGTCTGATCGACGAGCGATCAAGACCGCGTCCGATCACCATTTGGACGCAGGCGTTTGGAACTGGGGATAGGGCGGATCGCGGCCCGTCCATCCCGACCCGGCGGTAGACAGGGCCGCCTCCCGCTCGCACCATCGCGGCAAAGGAATCATCATCGTGGCCGCGGAACTTCAATTCGTGCACCTGCGCGTGCACTCGTCCTATTCGCTGCTGGAAGGCGCGCTGCCGATCGCCAAGCTGGCGGACCTCGCCAAGGCGGACAAGCAGCCGGCGCTGGCGCTGACCGACACCGACAACATGTTCGGTGCGCTGGAATTCTCCCAGAAGATGGCGGGCTCGGGCATTCAGCCGATCATCGGCTGTGCCCAGGCGATCGACTTCGGCGATCAGGAAGCGCGGCCGAACCAGCCGCTGCACCACGGCCGGGTCGTGCTCCTTGCCGCCACCGAGGCCGGCTACCGCAGCCTCATGCGGCTCAATTCCCGCGCCTTTCTCGAAACGCCGTCGAACGAGGCGCCGCATCTCAAGCTCGCCTGGCTCGACGGCGAGACCGACGGCATCATTGCGTTGACCGGTGGCCCCGGTGGTCCGCTCAACGCCGCCATCGTCGCCGGACAGGGACATCTTGCCGGCTCGCGCTGCGAAGCGCTGCAGGCGCTGTTCGGCGACCGGCTCTATGTCGAGCTGCAGCGCCACGGCGTGCCGGCCGAGCGCGACGCCGAGCCGGTTTTGCTCGATCTCGCCTATGACCGCGGTCTGCCGCTGGTTGCGACCAACGAGCCTTACTTTGCCAATGCCTCGGACTACGAAGCGCACGACGCGCTGATCTGCATCGCCGAGAGCCGCGTCGTCGCCGAGACCGACCGCCGCCAGTTGACCGTTGAGCACCGCTTCAAGACGCGATCAGAGATGATGCAACTGTTCGCCGATCTGCCGGAGGCGCTGGCCTCGACGGTCGAGATTGCGCGGCGCTGCTCCTATCGACCGAAGACCCGTGCGCCGATCCTGCCGCACTTCAGCACCAGCAACGAGAAGTCCGACGAGGCGGCCGAACTGCGCAAGCGTGCGCAGGACGGTCTGGCCGCGCGCCTTGCCGCGCACGGTATGGCACCCGGGCTTGCCACCGAGGATTACGACAAGCGGCTTGCGTTCGAGCTCGATGTGATCGAGCGGATGAAATATCCCGGCTACTTCCTGATCGTGTCCGACTTCATCCAGTGGGCGAAGCAGCAGGGCATTCCGGTTGGGCCGGGTCGCGGCTCCGGCGCCGGTTCGCTGGTCGCCTATTCGCTCACCATCACCGATCTCGATCCGATGCGGTTCGGTCTGCTGTTCGAACGCTTCCTCAATCCGGAACGCG
>JBQCFU010000710.1:0-3050 GCA_051958775.1 Pseudolabrys sp. | reverse complement strand
ACCATCTTGCGGGAACTGCGCTGCGGATCGCTCATGAGTCGCTGGCCGGGAGCAGGAAATTGCTTTCGGGCTTCCAGGACACGCGGACCTCGTCGCCGACCGCCGGCAACGGGCTCTTGCCGGGCAACAGCGCAAAGACCGTGGCCCCCTCGCCCGCAGCGAGATCGAGACGGGCGTTGGCGCCGGAATATTGAATCTCGCTGACGCGCGCGGCGACACTGTTGTGCCCCTCACCGCCGAGCACGACCTCTTCCGGACGAACCGCCAGCAGACACGGCTCACCGGTCGCGAAGTCGCGCGACTGCGTACCTTCCACCAGCGCTTCACCACGTCCGTTGTCGAGCTGGACACGGTAGCGCTGGGCGGTTTCGCGGGCGACGACGCGCCCCTCGAACAGATTGGTGCTGCCGACAAAGCCTGCGACGTAGCGATTGGCCGGGCGGGAGTAGACCTTTTCCGGCGTGTCGATCTGCTCGATCCGGCCGGCGCGCATCACCGCGATCCGGTCCGACATGCGCAGCGCCTCGCCCTGATCGTGCGTGACGAACAGCGCGGTGATGTTCAGCGTTTTCTGAATCCGGCGGATTTCGCCCTGCAGATCTTCGCGGAGCTTGAGGTCGAGCGCGGCGAGCGGCTCATCGAGGAGCAGCACATCGGGACGGATGACGACGGCGCGCGCCAGCGCGACGCGCTGCTTCTGTCCGCCCGACAGTTGCGACGGATAGCGATCGACGAGATGCTCGAGCTGAACGATCTTCAGGATCTCGCGCATCCGCGCGTCGATTTCCGCGCGCGGCAGTTTGCGCACCCGCAAACCGAAGGCGATGTTCTCGCCGACGGTATAGCTCGGGAACAGTGCGTAGGACTGGAACACGATGCCGATGTTCCGCTTGTGCGGCGGAACGGACGTCGTGTCCCGATCGTCGAGCAAAATCCGACCGGACGACGGAGCAATGAAGCCGGCGATCATCCGCAGACAGGTCGTCTTGCCGCAGCCGCTCGGGCCGAGGAGCGTGACGAACTCCCCGGACCGAACTGCGAGATCGACGCCATCAACGACTATCTGGCCGCCATAATCCTTGATGACACGTTCTAGAACAACATCGGCCATATCAACTCGCCCCAAACCGCTGTTAGTGTACGACCTTGCGGTTCCACGAGTCGATGATCGCCCGCCGGTTCTTGTTGAAGTACGTCCAGTCCGGCATCTGCAGCTTCTTCACTTCCTCGCCGTTCGCCGGGAATTTCTGGGCGAAGTTCGGATAGGCCGCGAGCATCGGCTCGAGCAGGCGATTGGTCGGGCCGTAGAACAGGTCCGTCGCCATGCCGAGCTGCGCGATGGGGTCGAGCAGCATGTTGACGAAGATCTGCGCTTCGTTCGGCAGCGCTGTGCCGGCAACCACGTCGATGGTGTCGAGCGCACCGATCCCGCCTTCCTTCGGGAGGACGAAACCGAGCGGCGCGCCCTCGTCGATCGAGCCCCAGCCACGGCCGTTCGGCACCGGCGAAACCCAGACGTCGCCGGACGCGAGCTGATTCATGATCGTCGTTGTCGCGTCATAGATCGAGGCGATCTTGATCTGCGAAATCTTCTGGATCGCGCCTTCATAGTCGTCGGCATTGCCGTTGATCTTCGCGATCTTCTGCAACAGGCCGCGACCGGAAATGTTGTTCGGGCTCGGCAGCGTCACCTTGCCGGCAAGCCGCGGATCCCAGAGATCGTTCCACGAGGTTGGCTCGGGGATGCCGGCTTCCTTGAACTTGATCTTGTTGTAGGACAGGCCCGTGGTCACCGTGCAGAACGCCGGACCGTGGCCGGTCTTGCTCAATGCTTCGGGATAAAGGAACTGCAGATTGGTGACGATCTTCGGATCGAGCTTCATGAGCGTATTCGCCCGCTCCGCCTCGTCCTGAATTCCATCATGCAGAACGACAACATCGAACGGCGCCTTGCGACCGCGCGCTGCAATGAGCTGCGACAGAAAATCGCCGGGAACACCGAACACAAACTCGACCTTGATGCCGGTCTGGCGGGTGAAACGGTCAGCCGTATAGCGCCGGATCACCTCGGAGAACGGCCCGCCGAATGTGGCCACCCGCAAAACCTTCTGCTGCGCCTCAGCCTTGTGCACAGGCGAGAAAGACAGCAGCGCAACGCCTAACGCCAACAGCCATTTTCCGAATCGCATTCCGACATCCTCCTATGGTGATCCCGCAGTTATTCTTGAAGCCTCGCGCAAGCGAAGCGTGACAGTTCCCGGGCTTCATTTAGTATAGACATAATATTCGGGCACCGACAAGCTGTTTGGCAAGGCCATGCCGCTTCGGCAGGACCGCGATAACATAGCGCACGCCATGCACGTTCTCGCCTATCGACATCCGATTTATATACAAAATTCGCGCCAACCTTTCGCCGTTACGAAACCATCGCAACAAAAATTCGAAGACGCCGACGAACCGTCGACACTGTCCTGATGACACCCGCCAACTTGTCCCGCCACGATAGAGGCCGCCAGTCCGGAGAAATCACCATGCCCGACCACACCGCCTTCATGCGCATCGCCATCGAGGAAGCCAAACTCGGCCTCGCGCAGGGCGAACAACCGTTCGGAGCAGCGCTCGCGATCGACGGCAAGCTGGTGTCCCGCACCCACAGCAGCAAGGTCGTGTCATCGGATTCGACCGCCCATGGCGAACTCCTGGCGGTCAAAGTCGCGACCCAGTCTCTCAAGACACGAATGCTGAAAGGAGCGACGCTCTATTGCACCTGCGAGCCGTGCTCGATGTGCGCCGGCGCGATCTTCAATGCCGGCGTCAACACTCTTGTCATCGGCGCGCGGCTTCGCGATCTCGACGACAGCGCGTTTCATGTCGGCACCTACTCGGTCGAAGCCCTTGCAGCGATGCTCGACTGGAAAGTCACGATCATCGATGGCGTTCTCGGAAGTGAGTGCATCGCCCTCTACAACAATTCGACGGTCACTCTCAGCCGTTGATGAGAGGCACACCCCGGCTCAGTCGTTGGTCGGGGTGAAGTGAGCATTGAGGCG
>JBQCFU010000709.1:0-3350 GCA_051958775.1 Pseudolabrys sp. | reverse complement strand
GACACTAGTGCCGCCGTCGCATTCGCCGGGCCCGCTCGGATGTCACTGCAACTCGTCGCCAACGTGATTGTGCTGGCTGCGATCTACGCGCTGGTCAGCACCGGCTATGTGCTGATCTATCGCGTCAGCCGCGTCCTCAATCTCGCCCACGGCGAGTTGATGATGCTCGGCGCGTATCTGTTGCTGACGACGGCGTCGCTGTTCGGCGGCAATCCGTGGATGGCGATCGGCGCAGCGCTCGTTCTGAGTCTCGTGGTTGGTGTGCTGGTCTATGTGCTGCTGATGCGGAAGATGACCGGCGAGATGGTGCTCGCCGCCGTGCTGGCGACCGTCGCGCTCGGCATCCTGTTGCGCGGCGTGATGGTGCTGATCTGGTCGGCGCAGCAGCAATATCCGGGGCAGGCGCTCGGTTTTTCCAATCCGGCACTGGTGCTGCCGGGCGGCGCGCGCATTTCGCTGATGGCGGCATTGCTGGTGGGTGTCACCGCGGTGACTTATCTCAGCCTCTTTGTCTTCCTGCGGTTCGGCCGCTGGGGTGTGCGCATGCGCGCCGCGGGGCAGAATCCGCTGCTCGCCGCACAGCGCGGCATCAACCTGCACGCAATCTATGCTCTGGCCTGGGGCCTCTCGACGTTCACCGGTTCGGTCGCCGGCATGCTGATGGCGCTCGATTCCGGGCTCACCAATTCCATGGTGATCGTCGGATTGAAGGCATTTCCGGCGGCGCTGGTTGGCGGCCTCGACAGTCTGGTCGGCGCGCTGATCGGCGCGGCGATCATCGGCGCGAGCGAGGTGCTGTCGATCCAGTATATCGATCCGCTGCTGTCCGACGTCATTCCGTTCCTTGTCCTGATCGTCATGCTGGTGCTGCGGCCGTGGGGCCTGTTCGGCACGCGCGAGGAGCTTGACCGTGTCTAGCCGCACCCCGCGCGCCAGCGGCTATTTCCGCACCGGCTATGCGCAGCAGTTCGCGCTGTTGCAGACGCGGTTGGAGACGCGGAGCCTTGTCCTTTTCATCATCGCCTTGCTTGCGTTTCCGTTTCTCGCCAGCGCCTTCTATCTCGATCTCGCAAGTCAGGTGTTCCTTGCCGCGATCGGGGCGCTCGCCCTGATGCTGCTGACCGGCTATGCGGGACAGATTTCGCTCGGCCATGCCGGTCTGCTCTGCGCCGGCGCTTTCACGACGGGCATTCTCGCCCAGGAGCTCCACGCGCCGTTCTGGATCACCGTTCCGGCGGCGACGCTGGTGGGTGCGCTGCTCGGTGTGGTGTTCGGTCTGCCGTCGCTACGGCTGCGCGGTCTTTATCTCGCGGTGTCGACGCTCGCGCTGCATTTCGTCGTCGTTTATCTCGGCGGCGAATATGAATCGAAGCGTGGCTTCTCGACCGGTATCACGCTGGATGCGCCGACTATTGGCGGATGGACGATCTATGGCGGCAAGGTCTGGTATTTCATCCTGCTGGCCGGAGCGGCGCTGACGCTGTGGATCTGCCTCAATCTCTTGCGCGGCCGGACCGGCCGGGCGTGGCGCGCGGTTCGCGCGCATGAGACGGTAGCGGCGGCGCTCGGCATCAACGTGGCCGGGCAGAAACTGCTCGCCTTCGTCATCTCGTCGGCGCTCACCGCGATGTCCGGCGCGCTGTTTGCCTATTACCGCGGCTTCGTCTCGGTCGAGGCGTTCTCGCTATTCCTGTCGATCCAGTATGTGGCAATGATCATCATCGGCGGCATGGGTTCGCTTCTCGGCGCGATCCTCGGCGCGGTGTTTGTGACGATCTTTCCCTATGCGATCGAGGCGGCGCTGATGCGTCTGCCCGACGCGCAGAGCTATGCCGGCGTGCTGTTCGCGGTGAACTACGCCGCCTTCGGCGTGGTAATGATCCTGTTCCTGCTGTTCGAGCCGTTAGGCCTTGTCGGCGTCTGGCACCGGTTGCAGACCTATTTCCTGCTGTGGCCGTTCAAGCACCGACCGCTGGAGCGGGGTCGCAAATGAGCGACACGAACCTGCTCACAGTCGACAAGCTCGAAGTCGTTTATCATCGCGCGGTGACGGCGATCCAGGGCATCAGCCTGAAGGTCGCGCGCGGCCAGATCGTCGCCGTGCTCGGCACCAATGGCGCCGGCAAGTCGACGACGTTGCGGGCGATTTCCGGGTTTCTCGGCATCGACGACGCGCGGGTGACGGACGGCACGGTCACCTTCAACGGGAGGCGGATCGAGAACCGGCCGCCGAACGAGATCACCCGGCTCGGCATCGCGCTGGTGCCGGAGCGCGACAAGGTATTTCCCAACCTCACGGTTGCTGAAAACCTCGCGGCGCCGTTTGCGACAGGCGGTCCCGGCGAAGACGCGATCTACGGCATCTTTCCGCGGCTCGCGGACCTGCGCGGCCGCACGGCCGGTCTTCTGTCCGGCGGCGAGCGGCAGATGCTGGCGATTGCCAGCGCGCTGATGTGCGGTCCGCAGTTGTTGTTGGTCGACGAATTGTCGCTCGGCCTCCCGCCGGTTGCGGTCGAAGACCAGATGCAGCGGTTGCTGCAGATCCGCAACGACCTCGGCATCACTATCCTCATCGTCGAGCAGAGCGCGGCGGCTGCGCTGCAGATCGCCGAATACGGCTACGTGCTGGAGAACGGCCGCGTCGTGCTCGACGGCGATGCCGAGCGGCTCCGCAACCACGACGACATCCGCGAATTCTACCTCGGCCAGTCCGTCAATCGCGAGCGCCGCAGCTATCGCGATGTGAAGCAATACCGCCGCAGCCGGAGGTGGTATGGCTGAACTGTCTGTCGACAATCTGCGGCTGCGGTTCGGCGGTCTGGTCGTGCTTGACGGCGTGTCGCTCGCTGTCGAAAAGGCCGAGTTGCTGGCGCTGATCGGGCCGAACGGCGCCGGCAAGACCAGCGTGTTCAACTGCATCAGCGGCATCTATCGCGGCGAGGGCGCGGTGCGGCTGCGCGGCGAGAACATCGCCGGCAACGCGCCGCACCGGATCGCCCGGCTCGGCATCGCCCGAACGTTTCAGCACGGCGAGCTGTTTCCGCAGATGAGCGTAATCGACAATCTGCTGGTCGGTCGGCACGCCCGGATCGGCTATGGCCCGCTCGCCGAGATGCTGTTCCTGCCACGCGTCCGACGTGATGAGGTGCGCCAGCGCGAGAAGATCGAGCAGATCATCGAGCTCACCGAACTGGAACGCTATCGCAATGCGCCGCTCGGTGGATTGCCCTTCGGCATCCAGAAGATCGTCGGTTTCGCGCGGGCTCTGGCGCTGGATTCATCCGTGCTGCTGCTGGATGAACCGTCCGCAGGGCTCAACCGGGAAGAGCGCGAGGATCTGGCGCGCTTCA
>JBQCFU010000708.1:0-8774 GCA_051958775.1 Pseudolabrys sp. | reverse complement strand
AGCGGCGCGCCTTGCCGCGGAGCACGCGGAAGCGGCTCGGCGTCGGCCGAGCCTCGAGACCCGCCTCGAGGTCGGCGCGAGTGGCCCAAGCGGATACGCGGATCGATCAGGGTATAGTGCACGTCGACCACCAGATTGATGGCGACGAAGAACACCGAATAAGCCAGCACCGTGCCGGTGATGAGCGGATAGTCGCGCGCCTGAATGGCGCCGATCAGCAGCGAGCCGGTGCCGGGCCACGAGAAGATCGTCTCGACGATGATCGAGCCGCTGAGCAGCGTGCCAAGCTCGAGCCCGACTACGGTGATGACGGCGACGAGCGAATTGCGCAGCACATGGCGCCACAGCACCGTGCGTTCCGGCAGGCCCTTGGCGCGCGCGGTGCGCACGAAATCCTCATGCATCACTTCGAGCACCGAGGAGCGTGTCACCCGCATGACGATACCCATCATGTTGGTGCCGAGCGCGATCGCCGGCATCACGATATGCCGCAGGCCGTCGACCACGGCCTCCATGTTACCGGTCAGCAGATTGCGGATGATGTAGAAGCCGCTGTCGGCATCGGGCGCGATGCCATAAGTGCTCTGCCCGTTCGACGGCAGCCAGTGGAAGTAGCCGGAGATCACCAGGATCAGCATCAAACTGAACCAGAAGCTCGGCATGGAAATGCCGAAGAAGCCGACAACCGAGCCGACATTGTCGATCAGTGAATTCGGCTTCGCCCCGGCCCACAGACCGAGCGGCACGCCAAACACCACCGCGATCAGCAGCGACACGACCGCGAGTTCGATGGTCGCCGGCATCCGCTCACGGATCAGATCGACGACCGGATCGGAATAAAGGAACGATGTACCGAGATCGCCGCTCAGGCTGTTCAGCAGGAAGCGGAAATACTGGATGTAGATCGGCTGATCGAGACCCCAGCGCTGCCGCGCCTCGGCAATTTCCTGTGGCGACGCCTGTGCCGGCAGCAGCAGGCTCGACGGATCGCCCGGCGCCGCATGGATCAGCAGGAACACGAACAGCGAAATGAGAACGATGACCGGGAGCGTACCGACGACGCGACGCAACACCTGCGGCAGCATGGCTACATCATCCTTCCGGCAACAGGCTCGACCGCGCCGGGGCCGAAGCGGTGACAGGCGACGCCATGCGCCCCGTCGAACGCGAGCGCCGGCGTTTCGGACTTGCAGCGCGCCACCGCGAACGGACAGCGCGGATGCAACGCGCAACCGGCCGGCGGATTGATCGGGCTCGGCGGCTCGCCCTGCAGCACCACGCGATCCGCCTTCCCCGCGGAGCCGACAGCCGGGATCGCCGAAAGCAGCGCGCGCGTATAGGGATGTACGGCCTCGCGATGCAGGGTCTTGGCGGGAACGATCTCGACGATCCGGCCGAGATACATCACCGCGACACGGTCGCTGACTCGCTCGACCACACGCAGGTCGTGGGAAATGAAGAGGTAGGTCAGCCCGAGTTCCTGTTGCAGATCGAGCAACAGATTGACGATCTGCGCCTGCACCGACACGTCGAGCGCGGACACGGCTTCATCCGCAACGATGAACTTCGCATTGACGGCGAGCGCGCGGGCAATGCCGATGCGCTGCCGCTGGCCACCGGAAAATTCATGCGGGTAGCGCTCGTAGTAAGCCGGTCGCAGACCTACGCGCGCCAGCAGGTCCATCACCTTGGTCTTGCGCTCGGCGCCGCGCGCCAGCCTGTGGATCGCCATCCCCTCGCCGATGATCTCGCCGACCTTCATGCGCGGATTGAGCGAGGCATACGGGTCCTGGAAGATCGTCTGCATCTTCTGCCGCGTGGCGCGCAGCGCACGGCGCGGCAGTTGAGTGAGATCGGCGCCGTCGAACGTCACGGTGCCGGCGCTCGGCTCGATCAGGCGCGTGACACAGCGGCCGAGCGTGCTCTTGCCGCAACCGGATTCACCGACAAGCCCGACGGTTTCGCCCTGATTGATATCGAGGTCGACACCGGCAATGGCTCGCACGTGATCGCGCACGCGGCCGAACAATCCGCCGCGCATCGGAAAATCTTTCTTGAGATCGCGAACTTCGATCAGCGCCATCATTGAACCTTCAGACACGCGACCCAATGGCCGGGCTCGACTTCAACCAGCGGCGGCTGGGTGGCGGCGCACGCGGCATCGGCACGCGCGCAACGATCGCGGAACCGGCATCCGACGCCCCAGTCACGCGGATGCGGCACCATGCCGGGAATGGCCTGCAATCGGCTCTTGTTGGCGCCGACCTCCGGTCGCGAGCCCATCAGTCCGATCGCATAAGGATGCAACGGCCGCGAAAAGATTGCTTCCGGCGTGGCGCGCTCGACGATCTTGCCGGCATACATCACCGCAACCGCATTGGTGCGCTCGGCGACGACGCCGAGATCATGGGTGATCAGCAGCACCGCCATTCCCAGCTTCTGCTGCAGGTCCGCCATCAATTCGAGAATTTGCGCCTGCACCGTCACGTCAAGCGCGGTCGTCGGCTCGTCGGCGATCAGCAGTTTCGGATTGCAGACCAGCGCCATTGCGATCATCACGCGCTGGCGCTGTCCGCCGGATAATTGATGCGGATAGTCGTTCACCCGCCGCGCCGGGTCTGGAATCTTGACGAGGCCCAACATCTCGATCGCGCGCTCATGCGCCGCACGCTTTCCGAGGCCGTGATGCACCCGCACCGATTCCGCGATCTGTTCACCGATGGTGAATGCCGGATTGAGCGATGTCATCGGCTCCTGGAAGATCATCGCGATTTCGTTGCCGCGGATGTTGCGCATCTCCGCATCGGGCAAACGAATGAGATCGCGACCATCGAAGCGGACTTCACCGCCGGCGATCCGCCCGATCTTCTTGTCGAGAAGGCGCATGATGGAGAGCGCGGTGACGCTCTTGCCGCAACCGGATTCCCCGACAAGTCCGACCGTCTGTCCCGGCTCGATGTCGAACGTCACGCCGTCGACGGTGAGGATTTCGCCGTCGAGCGAGCGGAATGCAGTACGCAAATCCTTGATCTGCAGTATCGGCGCCATTCCCGATCAGCTCTTTGTTTCGCTCCCGCAAGAACGCCCGGCCAGGCGCTCTCTCGTTATTTTGTATATACAAAAAAACTGCTTGTCTATACAAAATAGCCTAGGCTTAATAACTGCCGATGCAACTGAAGAATGTTGCCGCCGTTTTTTCCGGCGGAACACGTTTTCGGATGCAACACGTTTCGATTTGCGATGCAGCATTTTCCGCCATATTTCATGCATGGCGATAGATGCAGCGCACGCACATGCGGCAGTAGAATTCAGCCCATCACATTCATGAACTGACGAGCGCAAACAGGTTTCACATTTGGGTCGCCGATCTGGATTCACCTTCGTATTTCGTCGCGGTCGCCGCGACGGAGCTCGGATTCTTCAAGCGTGAAGGGATCGACGTCGAGTTCGTCTACAACACGAACGAAGGCCCGGAACTGATGCGCGACGGTAAGGTCGATCTGATCGGCGGTCCGGCCTATGCAGCGGTCCGCGCGTTTCCGAACTGGAACGGCGCGCGGCTTATGTGCGCGCTGTCGCAGTATTCCTACTGGTTCATGGCGGTGCGCGCCGATCTCAATCTCAAGCGCGGCGACCTGAATGCGATCAAGGGCTTGCGCATTTCATCGGCGCAGTCCTGGCCCGGCACGGGGCTGCGCCACATGCTGGCGGATGCAGGCATCGATCTCGCACGTGACAACGTGACGATCGTTCCGCCGCCGCCCGCTTACGGCGCCAAGGGCTGGATGGCACGAAACGGCATCGACGCTATCACGCAAGGAACGGCTGATGCGTTCTGGGGCAACGGTATGCGGGTAGCGCTCGGCGAGCATCTCGGCATCGCCAAGATGCATCTCGATTTGCGCCGCGGCGACGGCCCTCCCGGCGCGCGCCTCTATAATTTCGCGGCGCTCGCGACAACTGACAAGTTTCTGCACGATCATCCGGAAGCGGCCGCCGGCGCGGTGCGGGCCATCGTCAAGACGCAGCAGGCGCTACGCGCCGATCCTTCGATCGCGAAACAGGTCGCGCTGAAATCGGTCCCCGAGGACGAAGCCCAGTTAATCGTGCCGCTAATAGCGCGCGATGCGCCATTCTACGATGCGGCGATCACGCAGGAAGCCATCGACGGGCTCAACAAATTCGCCGTCGAAAGCAAGCAGATCGATGCGCCGGTCCCGTACGACCGGCTGGTCGCGACCCAGTTGCGGGATTTCTGGCGCGCCTGACTATCGACACTCGGCATCCGCCGGAGACGCGCTGCATCTCCGGCGAATGCGCGTCGGCTTAGCGCGCGGCGCGCACCGCTTCCAGGAACTGATCGTTCGCCTCGGTCGAGCCGATCGTCATCCGGCAGAAATCCGTATAGCCCGGCTGCAGCCACGGCTTCACGATCACGCCTTGCGCGAGCAACCGCTCGGCCAATTCGGTGCTCGGCTTCCCCAGGCTGAAGAACAGGAAGTTGCCTTCGGACGGCGCCACCCTCGCCCCGAGTTCGCGCAGCGCCGCCGCAACGCGCGTCCGCTCGCTGGTGTTGTGCCGGATGCTGCGCTCCATATGCGCACGGTCGGCCCAGGCGACGAGGCCGGAGGTCTGCGCCACCGCATTGACGTTGAACGGCGTGCGTACGCGATCCAGCACATCGGTGAACTCCGGATCGGAGGTGATGCCATAGCCGAGACGCAGGCCGGCAAGCCCGTAAGCCTTGGAGAACGTCCGCAGGATGATGAAGGGATTGGCAAGACCGCGCAGCGCCGCCCGCGCATCGGGGAACCGCTCGGGATCCGCGTACTCGATATAGGCTTCGTCCAGAACCAGTACGGTCGAGGGATGCAACGCCGCGCACAGCCGGTCGAACGCCGCGCGATCGAGGAAGCTGCCGACGGGATTCATCGGATTGGCGAACATCAGCATGCGCGGGCGACGCGCCACGGCAGCCAGCAACGCCGGTTCGTCGATGGAGAAATCCTCGCGCACCGGAATCCGGGTCGCCGTCGCGCCATAGATGCCCGGGTAGATCTCGTGCAGCGGGAACGACGGATAGAGCGTCACTACCTCGTCGCCGGGCCGCAGCGTCGCGCGGCACACGATCTCGATCAAATCTTCGGAACCGTTCCCGAGAATGACGCGCTGCGCAGCGACGCCGAGCGTTTCGGCGATCGCCTGCCGCAGCTTCAGGCCGGCCGGGTCCGGATAGAGCGAGAAGTCGAGCTTCGCCAGTGCCGCGCCAATCTGCGGGCTCGCGCCGAACGGGTTCTCGCCGGAGGCGAGTTTGGCGATCTTCGTCAGGCCGTAACGGCGGACCGCCTCATCGATCGTCATGCCGGCATTGTAGGGGGGCGCCGCGGCCACTTCCGGTCGGATGGCGGCTGCTTTTTCGCTCCATGGCACGGCGCGGCTCATGACGTTTCCCATTGTTGCGGCCCGGCAGACGGCGCCGAACCTTATTTATGTATATACATAATAAAACCGACTGTCTGTCAATGGGCGCGAGCGCCCCTGCCCGCAGTCCGGATCAGACCGGGCGCGACTGGTCTGCCGTCTCACGACGGCGCAAAAGAAACCGCGCCGCACGCGTCGGGCAGACGCATGCGGCGCGCTTGATGTGTTGCGATTAGACGAGCTGTTCGCCCTTGCGTTCCTTGATGAGGAACACGGTAGCGACGATGTCGAGCGCCCAGACGAACACCAGGAACGACAGCGCCGCCGACAGCGAATACTGCGTCGCCAGCAGGCCGATCACCAGCGGTCCGAAGCCGCCGATTCCGCGGCCGACATTGAACAGCGCATTCTGCGCCGTCGCACGAGCCTGGGTCGGATAGCTTTCCGAGATCAGTGCGCCGTAGCCGCCGATCATGCCGCTGAGGAAGATGCCGGTAATGCCGCCGGCGATCAGTAGCAAGGTCGGATCCTGGATCTGCGGATAGACGAAGGCCATGACCATGGCGCCGATCTGGAACGCAACGAACAGCGGCTTGCGGCCGATGCGATCGGCAAGCTGGCCGAACAGCCACATGCCGAAGGCGCCGCCGATCACCGTCACCGAGGTCCACAGCGCCGAGCGCGTCAGCGAGAAGCCGAGCTGCGTCGACAGATAGGACGGCAGCCAGATCATCATGCCGTAATAGCCGAAGTTCTGGATCGACGTCATAATGCCGATGCCGATGGTGGAGCGCGTCGCCTCGCGATTGGCGAACAGATAGCGATACGGGTTGGTGCCGCGTCCCTCTTCCTTCTTGGCCGCCTTCACGAACAGTTCCGGCTCATGCAGGTAACGGCGCAGGCCGAACGCCACGACCGCCGGAACCAGCCCGACCAGGAACATGCCGCGCCAGCCGATCAGCGGCAAAAGCAGCGGCGTGAGCAAGGCGGCGCTGAGCACGCCCGCCTGCCAGCCAAGCGCCACATAGGACGACGCGCGCGCCCGCTTGTGCGCCGGCCAGGCTTCCGCCACCAGCGCCATGCCGATGCCGAATTCGCCGCCGAGACCGATGCCGGCGATGGTGCGGTAGATCAGGAGATCCCAGTAGCCCTGCGCCAGGGCGCATAGGCCGGTGAACACGGCAAACAGCAGAATGGTCCAGGACAGGACGCGGATGCGGCCGAACTTGTCGCTCAGCGTGCCGACGATCAGGCCGCCAACCACGGCGCCGATCAGTGTCCAAGTGATGAGGGAACCCGCTTCCGATCCGGTGAGATGCAGACCCGCGACAACCGCTGGCAGCATGAAACTCAAGATCATCAGATCGAAGCCGTCCATCGCATAGCCGACATTGGATGCGATCAATGCCTTGCGTGCGTAACGGTCGACCGAGGCTTCCCCGCTTCCGGCAACCTGTTCATGTGTGGTCGATGATTGGATCGACATCAGCCTTTTCCCCGATTTCTGGATCGCGTTAAACTAAAGACACACTGGAATAGCGTGTGCAAGGCACGTGCCAAACACGCCGCCTCCCGACGGTTCCAGCTTGACAAGACATTTTGTATATACAAAATTATCCGCACACAAGGCAGGAGCACAACCATGAAGGCTTTACCCCACGTCGGCGACAAACGCGTCATCGACATGCATGTGCATATCGGCCCGGAACTCCTGCGCCGTAAATATTCCGCGGAGACCCTCGCCGCCGAAGCGCGGCGCGAAGGTTTCGGCGTGGTGATGAAGAACCACTTCATCCCGACCACCGCCCAGGTCAGCCAGGTGCGCCGACCGGACGACAAGGTCGCGCTGATCGGCTCGGTCGCGCTGAATTTCGGCTGCGGCGGCGTCGACGATCACGGCGTGCGCTCGGCGCTCTCCGGCTGGAAGAGCGACGTGACCGCGGGCGATCCGGATTCGCAGCGCTTCGTGGTGTGGATGCCGACGGTATGCTGTGAAGCGCATCTGCGCCTCTATAACCGCCGCGACCTGTCGGAATCCTGGAGCATCAAGCGCGAATACACCCGCTTCTATGCGGAAGGCACCGGCTACACCTTCGACACCGCCAATACCGACAAGATGGCGGCCATGCGCCGCGCGCTCGAACTGATCCGCGACCGCGACCTGATCCTCGCGACCGGCCACTTCGACCGCAACGAAACGCTGACGCTGGTGAAGATGGCCTACGAGATGGGCATCCGCCGCATCATCATGACCCATCCGCTGTTCCAGTCGACGGAGCTCGATCCGGAGACAATGAAGCGCATGTGGGAGCAGTACGGCGCCTACAGCGAACTCGCCTTCGTCAACCTCGCCATGGATCACCTCACCTACGAGCAATATATCGAGGTGATCGAGGCGGTCGGCCCGCAGGGCGTCATCCTCTCGTCCGACGTCGGCCAGATCTTCTCGCCGAATGTGGGCGATGCGTTGCGCGAATTCTTCAGCGAATTCCAGAAGCGCGGCGTGAAGGAAGACGACATCGTGCAGATGTCGGTGCTCAACACCAACAAGCTGCTGTTCGAAAGCATGGACAGCAAGGCTGCTGTCGTTCCGGCTCAGTCGTTGGTCGGGGTGAAGTGAGCATTGAGGCGATAAAGCGCGCCCTGGAAGATGGTGCGGACGTGGGTGATCATCTCCCCGCCACGCCAGGTGCGCCGCTGAACCACCAGACACGCGGCGTTCTTCGCCACGCGTAACGCCTGCGCCGCTTCCGGGTCGGCATCTTCGGCGAAAATGCTGTGCTCCGCCTCGCTCCACGGCACGTGGTTGCGCAGCCATGTGCCCGGCGGCTCGATGCCGAAGTCCTGCTCCAGCGCCTGCGGCACCACCGTGACGTTCAGGAACCGGTGCTCGTAGGCGAACGGCTGCTGATTGGCCCAGTGCAGGCAGCGGAATTCGATCACGTCGTGCTTCGGGCTGAGCTGCATCAGCTCCTGGTCCGTCCTGGTGGCGTGACGGCGCTTCAGGAACAGCAGTTCGTAACGGTAGAGATAGCCGAGCCCCTCGACCTCGGCCTTGATGTCGGGGATGCGCAGCACCGCCGACTGCACCGTCGGCTTGGCGACGAAGCTGCCGGCCTTGCGGCGGCGCTCGATGATGCCCTTAGCCGCGAGGTCGGACAGCACCTTGTTCACGGTCATCCGCGAGCAGGCGTATTTCTCGGCCAGTTCGTGTTCGTTGGGAATGCGGTGGCCGGGCGCCCAGCGGCCGGAGAAAATCCTGGTTTCGATGTCCGACCGGATCCGGTCCTTCAGCGTCACGGCCACAGCCCGCTTGGCGCGCGTCTTCGATGGCATGGAAACCTTTTGCAAAT
>JBQCFU010000707.1:0-6823 GCA_051958775.1 Pseudolabrys sp. | reverse complement strand
ATATATCCACTCCGTTAACGGGGGCAGATGAATCACTCCTGAAAATATCCCGTATACGCAATCGCGGCTTGCTCCTAGGATGCATCTAGAACAGAGTTGCTTAAGGACGCGCCGAGGAGGTTGATGTGAAGACTGTCCTCTCCCGCAGAAACTTTCTTCAGGCCGGTGCGGCCGGCATCGCCATCAAGATTTCGCTATTGCCGCTGCCGACTCGCGCAGCGTTGATCGAAACGCCGCCCCATCCCGGCTCGGATTGGCTCAATGCCGGCGGCAAGCCGAAATACCGCCTCGACGCCATCGCCAAGGTGACGGGCGAAAAAACCTTCACCCGCGACTATCGCGCCCGCGACCTGGACGGCTGGCCGAAAGATCAGTCGCACGCCTTCATGCTCTATGCGACGCGGGTGGACCGGGTGTTCGACAGCGTCGACCTTGGATCGCTTGGCGCGGATCTCAAGCCCGATCGACTGATCCAGCATGATGATCTCGTGAGAGACGGCGTCGCCATACCGGTGCCCGGTTTCTACGGCGATGTCTTCTTCGTCCCGAAAGGCCAGACCGCCCGCCTGCTCGGTCAGCCCGTTGCGATGCTGATCTATCACGACTTCGCTCGCTACGACGCGGCCAAGCGGGCACTGCGCTTCAACGACAAGGCGGTGCGTTATGGCGCGGAAGGCCCGAGCACCACGCCCGGCCATTACGGCGCAGCGCGCTTTGTCCGGATCGATGGCGGCAACCCTGATGCCGAGGACCGCTATTCACCGCTCCGCGATACGGTCATCCGCGCCGGATTCAAAGGCGACGAGCCGCAATGGCCCGCGGCGGGCGACAGCGACGCCATGGCGCGCGGCATGGCCGCAGCCGCAGACATCGAGCGCGAGATTGCCGCTGCCGGCGACGATGCGCTCGTGCTGCGCCGCTCTTATTCCACTCAGTCGGTCGATGCGTCGGCAATGGAAGCCGACAACGGAAACGTCTGGTACGACCCAGCAACCCAGATGCTCCATGCCATGATCGCCACACAATCTCCGTACGAGGTCGCGGAGATGGCGGCCCACATGGTGTCGAAGTCGAAATTCCCGCTCAAGAGCATCGACCTCAAGATCGGCTACACGGTCGGCTACGGCACCAAGGACCACGCAATCTTTCCATACTACTGTGTGTTAGCGGGTCTTTATGGCGAGGGGCATCCAGTCCGCCTCGCCAACGACCGCTACGAGCAATTCCAGACCGCGCTGAAGCGTCACGCCTTCGCGATCGAGAACGTCATGGTCATCGATCGCAAGACCGGGCAATTCCGGGCGATGACCGGCCGCTACAAGAACGATGGCGGCGGGCGGGAGAACTTCTCGCAGTCGGTCGGCACCGTCGGCGCCTCAGCCGCACAATCGATCTATTATCTGCCGAAGAGCGACTTCTCGGTCGCGACCCTCGCCTCGCGCGCCGTCGACGCCGGATCGATGCGCGGATACGGCACACTGCAGACGATGGCAGCCACCGAAATGATGGTCGACGAAGCAGCCGAACTGCTCCGTATCGACCCGATCGAATTCCGGCGGCGCAACGCACTTAAATCAGGCATGAAAAACTCGCAGGGCGCGATCCCGTCCGGGGCCATGCGGCACGAGGAAATCCTGCTCCGGGCGGAAAAGCATCCACTCTGGGCCGAACGGCAAAAACGCAAAGCCGCTTTCGAGGCAGCCAATCCGGGCAAGCGATACGGCGTCGGCTACGGCCATGTGCACAAGGACTACGGCACGGGCGCCGAATCCGCGCTCGTCGCGCTCGAATTCGACGCGACGGGACACCTCAAGTTTTCCCACGTCGCGCATGAGATCGGTACCGGCACGACAACCTCACAGACCGTGATGGTCGCCGATCTCCTCGGCCGCCGCCCCGACGAGACCGAATTCGGCAAAGTGCGCTGGCCGCAAATGCCGCTCGAAACCACCGATGAGCCTTATACGCTCTCTCAGGAAGAAGAGGACAAACGCAAGGCCAATCCCCGCTGGGTGCCGACTTTCACCTCACCGATGAGCGCTTCCAACAGCGTCTACTATCTTGGTCATGCCACGCGCGAAGCGGCGCGAACTTTGGTTGATCTCGCAGTGTGGCCGGCGGCGCGATCCCTCTGGTCGCGCGGGATCGGCGGCGGACAGATGGCGCCGGAAGTCGTGCGACGCGACGATCTGCGGATCGCGCGCGGTATGATCAGCGCAGCCGGAATGCAGCCCTTGACCTTTGCACAGATTGCTGCGGAGGCGCATCGACTTGGGCTTGTCACCGGCGTTACGGTCCACACCTTCAACCGCTGGCAATGGGCCGAAGCCGAATTCGACGTTCCCGGCCTTGGGCGCCAGCGCTTCGCCATCGACGCACTGGCGGTGAAGTATGGCGACGGCGCCCCGGCTGACCGCAAGGCATTGATGACTCTCGACGGGTGGCAGTTCCTGGACAGGGCTTCCGTGTTCTATCCGCCGACACAACGCAACAATGCCGGCGTCACCTACTACACACCGATGGCCACTATCGCTGAAGTGGTCGTCGATACCGGGACCGGTGACGTCACCCTGCTCTCGCACCATTCGATTATGGAATGCGGGACGCAGGTCGTGCCCGATCTCGTCTCCGGTCAGATTCAGGGCGGCGTCGCGATGGGCGTCGGCCATGCGCTCAAGGAAGATCTGCCGCTTTACGAAGGCGGTCCCGGCGACGGCACCTGGAACTGGAATCGCTACGAGCTGCCAACATCGAAGGATGTCGCGGTCTGGTCGCAGACGGCGGAGGTTCTGCCGCCCCTGTCGGACACCGACCCACCCAAGGGCATGGCGGAAGTCGTGATGATCGCCGTCGTGCCGGCAATCACCAACGCCGTCGCCCACGCCATCGGCAAGCGCTTCTACAGCCTGCCAATCACGCCGGAAAAAGTCCGGGAGGCCCTGGCATGAGCATCGCAACGCACAAGCTCTCCCTCACCATCAACGGCAAGTCCGTCGGCCCGCTCGACGTACCCGAAACGATGATGATGCAGGACTTCCTGTACGAATATCTCAATCTGACCGGCTCGCGCATGGGATGCGGCCAGGGCATCTGTCATGCCTGCACTGTGATCGTGGAGAAGGACAACGGCACGCTTGAGGAGATGCGCACTTGTATCGTCGGCGCTCACTGGTTTGCCGGCAAGAAGGTGAAGACCGTCGAGGGGCACGCCAAGCGCGATGCGAGCGGCGCGATCACCGAACTGTCGCCGGTCCAGCAGGCGTTCATCGAGCATTTTTCCTTCCAATGCGGTTATTGCACGCCCGGCTTCGTGACTGGAGCGACGGTGCTGATCGACCGGTTGAAGCGAAATCCCGTCAAGCGCGAAGCGCTTGAACGAACCATCAGCGAAGCGCTCGATCCGCATATCTGCCGCTGCACCGGCTATGTCCGCTATTTCGAGGCGGTGCGTGATCTCGTTCTCAAGACTCCCGGCTTGGTGAAGGCTTAGCCCGCATGATGAGAAAGCTGCTCCTGGCCGCCGCTGCGGTCATCGTGGTCGGCGCGCTCGTGGTCGGCGCTGTTTTTCTCGGCTTGTTCGAGCGCAGCGTCGTGGCCAGCGACATCGAGCAGCCATTGAGCGCTGAGCAAATGAAGACGCTCGCGCCACGCGGCGCCTATGTCGCGGTCGCTGCCGATTGCTATGCCTGCCACGTTGCCAAGGGCGGGGCTCCCTGGGCCGGCGGGCTGCCCTTTGAAATGCCATTCGGCACGATCTATTCGACCAATATTTCACCCGACAAGGAACACGGCATCGGCTCCTGGACACGTGCGGAATTCCATCGCGCCCTACGGGACGGTGTCGGCAAGCACGGCCCTCTCTATCCGGCCATGCCTTATGCGTCCTATCGCAAGATGACGCCGGAGGACGTCGACGCCGTCTATGCGTTCTTGATGAGCCGCCCGCCGATGAACGTTGCGAACCGCCGCAACGACCTCATTTTCCCGTTCAACATCCGGCAAGGACTGACCTTCTGGAATCTGGTCAATCTCTCCACCGAGACCAAAACGGAGGTTCCTGACCGCTCCGCGATCTGGAATAGAGGCCGCTATCTGACCGATGCGCTTGCGCATTGCGGCGAATGTCATACCCCTCGCAATCTGACGATGGGCATGAAGACAAGCACCTATCTCCAGGGCGCGGAGCTGGAAGGCGTCGTGGCACCCGACATCACCAAGGCCGGGCTGACGCAGATGGGCTTCGACCCGCTGGTGTTCACGACCTTCATGAAATCGGGCATCTCGGCGCAAGGCGCCATGACCAACCAGATGTTCGAGGTGGTGCACTTCTCGACCCAGTATATGACCGACGACGATCTGCGAGCCATGTCGGCCTATCTGTTCGATCTGGACAAGCTACCCGAAACCGCAACACCGCCGGCGGCGCCGAAGCCGGTCGCAATCCCGGCGGAAACGGCCACATCCGCCCGCGCTACCTATCTCGCCGTCTGTTCCGGCTGCCATGGTGCGGAAGGACAAGGCATCCCGCATGTGGTGGTGCCGCTCGCGACCAATGCCTCGTTACGTCTGACGAACGCCCGTAACCTGAACCGGACGATCCTGACCGGCATTCCTGCTCAGCGTTTCCCCGGGCTCGAGCGGATGCAGCCGATGCCCGGGTTTGCTGCCCATCTCAACGACCAGCAGGTCGCCGATCTGTCCAACTGGATGCGAGCGACCTGGGGCGGACAAGCACCGAATGTGACGCCGGAGGATGTGCGTCGGCTGCGTTAACCTCCGCGCGGTTCGTCGCTCATCGAGTGTTTCACGCGCGAAATCCTCGCCGGCATATTGACCGGTCGGCGGGTGATGACCACGTCAGTTCAATAAGCCACGAGACCGCCCTTCTGTTCGATAAACGACACGATGGTGCCGAGCCCGTCTCCGACGCGCAGATTCGTCATCACGAACGGACGTGACCCACGCATGCGCGTCGCGTCGGTGCGCATCTTCTCCAGCGAGGCACCGACATAGGGCGCGAGATCCACTTTGTTGATGACGAGGAGATCGGAGCGCGTGATGCCCGGGCCTCCC
This sequence comes from Pseudolabrys sp., assembly GCA_051958775.1. Classification (GTDB taxonomy): domain Bacteria; phylum Pseudomonadota; class Alphaproteobacteria; order Rhizobiales; family Xanthobacteraceae; genus Pseudolabrys. The sequence goes on along the minus strand of JBQCFU010000707.1, from coordinate 1,750 downwards.
TTGGACGGGATCTTGTCGCCGGCAGCAACATCGATCACGTAAATGGTGAGGTCGGCCAACTCGGGAGAAAAGGTCGCGGCAAGATTGTCGCCACCGGATTCGATCAGCACCATATCGAGACCGGGGAATTTCACGCGCATGTCCGCGACTGCCGCGAGATTCATCGATGCATCCTCGCGAATCGCGGTGTGCGGACAGCCTCCCGTCTCGACGCCGACGATCCGTTCCGTGGCGAGCGCGCCGGAGCGCATCAGATATTCGGCATCCCACTTCGTATAGATGTCGTTGGTGATGGCGGCAATGTCGTAGCGCTCGCGCATCGCCTTGCACAGGGAATCCATCAGCGCGGTTTTGCCGGAGCCGACCGGCCCGCCGATGCCGACGCGCAGAGGTCCATTGGGGCTGGGCATGACCGATATCCTTCCATCAACTGCGGAACAGCCGCGTATATTGCGTCTCGTGGTGGATGCTGCCGAGGTCGGCTCGGAACGCACAGCCTCCAAGATCATCCACCGTGGCCTGAAGCGCGCGCCGCGCCACCGCCTGCACATCCGGCTCCAGCCCATGAATCACGCGCTGGCTGTCGGTCTGGCCGAGCGGAATGATGCGCACGCCCGCTGACACCCAGTTCGCCGTCAGTGCCGCGAGAAACGCATGCAGCGCAGGCGACAGCGGAACGCCATGGCCGGCGCAGGTCACGGCGACCACCACCGGATAAGCGATCGGGCCACTCCAGATGCTCGCAAAGCGATCGAGCACCGCACAGGGCCACGCCGCGCGGACAGCGGCCATAAACGCCTGGCCCTGCGTCGTCGTTTCCAGATGCCGTTCGCGCGTCGGCGCGAAGGCAGCGGCCAGCTCTGCAATAGGCTTCAGCGCCGCATCATCGTCGTCAACCACAGCGCGGTACGCCAGCGCGAAAAAGATCGCATCGCTCGAGCCGGCACCATCCGACAACAGCACACGCAGCCAATCGCCCAGCGTCGCGGCGTCACAAATGTCGCCGCTTTCCACCGCCCACTCGATCCCGCTCGAATAAGCGAACGCTCCGACGGGAAACGCCGGCGACAGCCAGGTGGCGAGCCGGTAAAGCGCCGCCGCCGACAGCGGCGGATCGACCGGCAACGCCGCCGGGATCTCGGATGAACGTCGCTTCTCACCTGCCATGGTCGTGCCGATGATAGTGGCGATCATGATCGTGGCTGTGAGGGTGATGATCATGCGAATGATCATGACCATGATGATGCCCGCCCGACCCCTCAGCATAGGCGCCACCTTCCGGATCGAACGGCGCTTCGATCTCTCGCACCTGCGCGCCGAGCCCGCGCGCCATATCGGCGATGACGTGATCGCGGCGTATGCGGATCGCCTTGGGCATGATCTGCGAAGGCAGATGCCGGTTGCCGAGATGCCAGGCGATGCGGGCGAGATGCAGCGGATCGGCGCAGCGGATTTCCAAGAGCGGCTCAGGCGCAGCGACCACCTCGATCAGCCGCCCGTCCTCCAGCAACAGCGCATCGCCGGATCGCAGCCATGTGGCCTCCGCCAAATCGAGCAGGAAGGAAATACCGTGCGTGCCGGTCATCGCCATGCGGCGGCGATGCCGGTCGTCATAGTCGAGCACGATGCTGTCGGCGGCGTCACCACTCCAGGAGCCGGCAGGTTTCACTACGGTCGCGCGCATCAACTCGATCCTAGCGAACCGTCAGAACAGGAAATAGCGCTGTGCCATCGGCAGCGTGTCCGCCGG
>JBQCFU010000706.1:0-3069 GCA_051958775.1 Pseudolabrys sp. | reverse complement strand
CGCGCTCCTGGGGTGCCGACTGCATCCTCATTATCCTAGCTTCGGTCAGCGACGCGCAGGCTCGGGAACTGGAAGACGCAGCTATCTCCTATGGGATGGATGCGCTTCTTGAAGTTCACGATGAAGATGAAGTTGAGCGTGACAGCCGATTGAAATCAAAGCTGTTTGGGGTCAACAACCGTAACCTGCGAACGTGCGCGACCTCGCTCGCGACCCGCGCGCGCCTCGCCCCGAAAATCCCGAACGACCGGATCGCCGTCGGCGAAAGTGGCATCCACGTTCCCGCCGATCTCGCCCGGCTGGCAGCGGTCGGCATGCGCACCTTCCTGATCGGCGAGAGCCTGATGCGCCAGACCGACGTCGCCGCTGCTACCCGGACCCTGCTCGAGAATCCTGTGGCTGGCCCGCAGGCCAAGTCCCGGGTGAAGGCAGGCTGATCGTGGCCCGACGTGCGTCCAAAACCACCGCTGGCAAGGTCCTTGGCAACAAGACCCTCACCCACCTCGACACGCGTGGTGCGGCGCATATGGTCGACGTATCCGCCAAAGCCGCGACCGAGCGCGTTGCTATTGCCGAGGGTTATGTCCGGATGCGCCCGGCGACGCTCGCCCTGGTGCTCAAGGGCAACGCCAAGAAGGGCGACGTGCTCGGCGCCGCCCGCCTCGCCGGCATCATGGCGGCGAAGCGCACCCACGAACTGATCCCGCTCTGCCATCCGCTCGCGCTGACCAAGGTCACCGTCGACATCGCCAAGGACGGCACCCGCGGTCTGCGCATCGAAGCCATGGCCAAGGTCACTGGCCAGACCGGCGTCGAGATGGAAGCGCTCACCGCCGTCTCCGTCGCGTGTCTCACTGTCTATGACATGGTCAAGGCGGTGGAGCGGACCATGCGGATCGAAGGCATCCGCCTCATCGAAAAGAGCGGCGGCCGGTCCGGCCTCTACCGCGCCAGGAGGTAGGCCGTGGCGCTGATGCCGATCGCGCAGGCGCTCGCCTTTGTCCTCAAGGATGCGCACCCGCTCGGCACCGAGGATGTGGCGCTCGCCGACGCCTTCGATCGCGTTCTGGCGAATGACCTTCCCGCCCTGCGCACCCAGCCGCCGGCCAATGTTTCTGCCATGGACGGCTATGCCGTTCGCGCGGCAGATGCAGCGACCGTCCCGGTGACTCTCAAAGTCATCGGGGATGTCGCGGCCGGGCATCCTTATGCCGGCGCAGTCGGCGCCGGAGAGACCGTGCGGATATTCACCGGCGGCGTGATCCCCAACGACTGCGACGCTGTCGTCATCCAGGAAGACACGCAGCGCGACGGCGACACGGTGACGATCCGCGAGCCGGCGCGTCTGGGCCGCCATATCCGTCGCGCCGGCATCGACTTCAAGGAAGGCGACGTACTGCTCGCCCGCGGTCGACGGCTCGGCGATCGCGACCTGATGGTCGCCGCGTCCATGAACTATCCACGCGTGCCGGTGCATCGGCGGCCGTCGCTCGTTCTGTTCGGCACCGGTGACGAACTGGTGCCGCCGGGAACGCCGGCGCGTCCCGGCGAGATCGTCTATTCCAACGGCTACGGCATCGCCGCACTCGCATCCCGCGCCGGCGCCAGCGTGACCCACGCGGGCATCGTCGCCGACCGGATGGACCACATCGTTGCGGCGATCCGCAATGCGCGCGATGGCGGCGCCAACATTCTCGTCACCACCGGTGGCGCGTCGGTCGGCGACTACGATCTCGTCCACCGCGCGCTCGCTGCCGAGGGCATGAGCCTGTCGTTCTGGAAGCTCGCGCTGCGGCCCGGCAAGCCGATGTTGCACGGCCGCTTGGGTGAGATGCACGTGCTCGGCCTGCCCGGCCATCCGGTCTCGGCCTATGTTTGCTCCTATTTGTTCCTGGTGCCGCTGATCCGGAAACTCTCCGGATTCGACCCGGTCGAGCACGTCGCCGAGCCGGCGATCCTTGGCCGTGACCTGCCGGCCAACGACGAGCGCGCTGAATATATGCGCGCGACGCTGGCGCGAAATTCCGATGGCGTTGCCGCCGCGACTCCCTTACCGGTGCAGGACAGCTCGCTGATGGCGACGCTGTCGCGAGCCGACTGCCTGGTGATTCGTCCGCCGCACGCGCCCGCGGCCATGGCCGGATCGCCGTGCACGATCGTCAGGCTCGGCCTGTAGCGGCCTTTCCGGCCGTTCATTCCAAATTAAATGGTTGCGGAACACATATCGAACAGATAGTGTCCGTTCATGATTTGTTTCGGGACTGGCAGCACCCACTCGGTGGGCAGAAGTTCCGTGGGGAGAACCTGAAATGCTGACCCGCAAGCAGTTCGAATTGCTGCGCTTCATCCATGAGCGGCTTACCGAAGCCGGAGTTCCGCCCTCCTTCGACGAGATGAAGGACGCACTCGACCTCCGCTCCAAGTCCGGCATCCATCGGCTGATCACCGCGCTGGAAGAGCGCGGCTTCATCCGTCGCCTTCCCAACCGCGCCCGCGCCATCGAGGTCATCAAGCTCCCCGATTCCGTCGGCCACGGGCTGGGCGGCGGCCGCACCCGCAAATTCACCCCGAGCGTCATCGAAGGCGATCTCGGCCGCGTCCGTCCCGTGAGCAGCGAGGACGATACCCCCACGCCCGGCCGCCCGGTCGCTGTTCCGGTGATGGGCCGCATCGCCGCCGGTACGCCGATCGAGGCCATCCAGTCGCGCAGCCACACCATCAGCATGCCGCCGGACATGCTCACGGGCAGCGGCGATCATTTCGCGCTGGAAGTCCGCGGTGACTCGATGATCGAGGCCGGCATCCTCGACGGCGACATGGCGGTGATCCGCAAGACCGAACAAGCCGACACCGGCGACATCGTCGTCGCGCTGATCGACGATGAAGAAGCGACGCTGAAGCGCTTCCGCCGCCGCGGCGCCTCGATCGCGCTGGAGCCGGCCAACACGGCTTATGAGGTGCGCATCCTTCCGCCGAACCGCGTGCGCATCCAGGGCAAGCTGGTCAGCATCCTGCGCCGGTATTGAGACTTGGGCAGCGATTGCTGACCCTGAGCCACATTCGTTCTAG
>JBQCFU010000705.1:0-2335 GCA_051958775.1 Pseudolabrys sp. | reverse complement strand
GCCCGCGGGCGCCACCGAAGGCGGTGCCCTTCCAGACCCGTCCGGTGACGAGTTGGAACGGGCGCGTCGAGATCTCCTTGCCGGCTTCCGCGACACCGATGATGATCGACTGGCCCCAGCCGCGATGGCAGCATTCGAGCGCCTGGCGCATGACCTGCACATTGCCTGTGCAATCGAAGCTGAAATCGGCGCCGCCGTCCGTGAGGTCCTGGATCGCCTGCACGACCTTGTCGGCGCCGACCTCGTCGGGGTTGATGAAATCGGTCATGCCGAATTTTTCGGCCATGGCGCGCTTTGACGGATTGAGATCGATGCCGATGATCTTGTCGGCACCGACCATGCGCGCGCCCTGGATGACGTTAAGGCCGATGCCGCCCAGTCCGAACACGGCAACGTTCGCGCCCGGCCAGACTTTTGCCGTGTAGATCACGGCGCCGATCCCGGTCGTGACACCGCAGCCGATGTAGCAGATCTTGTCGAAAGGCGCGTCCTCGCGCACTTTCGCGACCGCGATCTCCGGCAAGACCGTGAAGTTCGCGAAGGTCGAGCATCCCATATAGTGAAAAATCTCGCCGCTGTCGCAGGAGAAACGGCTGCTGCCATCCGGCATCAGTCCCTGTCCTTGCGTTGAGCGGATCGCAGTACAGAGATTGGAGCGCCGCGAGAGGCAGGTTTTGCAGGAGCGGCATTCCGGCGTGTACAGCGGAATGACATGGTCGCCCGGCTTGACGCTGGTCACACCGGCGCCGACCTCGCGGACGATGCCCGCGCCTTCATGGCCGAGGATCGCCGGAAACTTCCCCTCCGAATCCAGTCCCGACAAGGTGTAGGCATCGGTATGGCAGACGCCCGTCGCCATGACCTCGACCAGCACCTCGCCGGCTTTCGGTCCGGCGATCTCAATGGTTTCGATGGAAAGAGGCGCGTTGGCCTTCCAGGCCACGGCGGCGCGGGTCTTCATAGGCGGATCACCGGAGGTAAGAGAGACAGAAAGATCGTGACGGTCAGAGATCGAGAACGAGCAGACCGGATTTGGCGCGCGACACGCACACCAGCATCCCGTCGCCGGCCTCGCGTTCCGCATCGCTCAGAACATCATCGTTGTGCTCCGGCACGCCGGAGAGAACGCGGACGAAGCATGTCCCGCAAATGCCGGCGCGGCAGGAATTGGTAATGGTGTAGCCGGCCTCCTCCAGCACGGTGAGCAGGCTGGTGTAAGGCGGCACGATCAGCCGGCGGCCGGAGCGCGCCAGTTCGACCTCGAAGGCTCCCTTCGGCAGAGCCGCGCTCTTGGTACTCGGCGTGAAGCGCTCGCGATGCAATGTGCCGCTCGGCCAATCGCTGCAGCGCTTTTCGACGGTGTCGATCAGCGCTTCCGGGCCGCAGCAATAGACTTTGGTGCCCTCTTCGTGGTGCCCGAGAAACCGCGGCAGATCGAGCAAGCCGCATTCATCCTGCGGACAGATGTGAATCTCTCCGCCGGGCAGCGCGCGCAAAGCCTCAAGAAAAGCCATCGATCCTTTGGTGCGCCCGCCATAGACCAGCGTCCATGGTTTGCCCTGCGCTGCCACCTGCCGCGCCATGGCCAGAATCGGCGTGATGCCGATGCCGCCGGCGATGAACAGATAGCGCTCGGCATGGGCGAGACGGAAATTGTTGCGCGGCCGCGACACCTGCACCCTGTCGCCTGCGGCAAGATGGTCGTGGATATAGTGCGAGCCGCCCCGGCTCGCCGTCTCACGCAACACCGCGATGGTCCATGTCCGGTTGTTCCGGCAATCGCCGCAGAGCGAGTACTGGCGAACGACATTGTCCGGCATCATCACGTCGATATGCGCGCCGGGAAGCCAGGACGGCAGCAAGCCGCCATCCGCCATTGCCAGATCGAACGACACCACGTCCTGCGCTTCGGCGCGTCTCGCGACGATGGACAAATTCATCGTCGTCGGCTCCGTCGCACAGGAGGACGAGAAAGCATCCATGGACGCCGCAGATCGGAGGTAAGGAACAGTCGCGACGTCCATTACGACGCCATCTTGGCGAGAGCCACCGACTCCGGCGTGAAGGTCTTCCACGCGAGATCGCGCATGCCGCGCATGGCGCGGATGATTTCCTGCCGATCTTCGTCGGTACGGGCGTAAGTCGAGAGAATCTGTCGGCCTAACCCCGTGTGAAACTTCTCGTCGGCTTCGATCTGCTTGTAGATGCGCATCACCTCGTCGAGGCCATGCCGCTCGGCCGCGAGGAAGGTCGGCTCGAAGCTGCCCGAAGCCGAAGTTTCCGAGGTGAACCACGCCGCAATCGCCGCGAGCGGATGCCGATCGAGACAATCCCA
>JBQCFU010000704.1:0-6940 GCA_051958775.1 Pseudolabrys sp. | reverse complement strand
CGCATGGTCGAGCAATTGACGCAACGTGATGCGAGCCATCTATCCAACTCTCCGTTTTTGGGTTTGCGGCGGCCTTGCCGCTCGAATTACCGAATTCTCAGAACCTCGACGCCGGGCAGGGGTTTGCCTTCCATCCATTCGAGGAAAGCGCCTCCCGCGGTCGAGATATAGGTGAAATCGTCGGCAACCTGCGCGTGGTTGAGCGCCGCGACCGTGTCGCCGCCGCCGGCGATCGAGACAAGCTGATGTGCCTTGGTACGTCCGGCAGCGTATTTCGCCGCCGTCACCGTGGCCTTGTCGAACGGATGCAGTTCGAACGCGCCGAGCGGCCCGTTCCACACCAGCGTCTTGGCATCGTCGAGCGCGGCTTTCACGCGTTCGATCGATTGCGGGCCGACGTCGAGGATCATGCCCTCAGCCGGGATCGCGTCGAGACCATAGGCGTGCGACGGCGCGCCCTTCTCGAAGTGGAAGGCGACGACCGCATCGACCGGCAGGATGATCGTGCAGTTGGCGGCTTCCGCCTTGTTCATGATGCGGCGTGCGGTGTCGGCAAGATCCTTCTCCGCCAGCGACTTGCCGATATTGATGCCCTGCGCGTGCAGGAAGGTGTTGGCCATGCCGCCGCCGATCACCAGCGCGTCGACCTTGGCGATCAGGTTTTCCAGAAGCTCGAGCTTGGTCGAGACCTTGGCGCCGCCGATGACGGCGATCACCGGCTTCTGCGGATGCTCCAGCGCCTTGCTCAACGCTTCGAGCTCGGCCTGCATGGCGCGGCCGGCATAGGCCGGGAGCTTGTGGCCGAGGCCTTCGGTCGAGGCATGCGCGCGGTGCGCAGCCGAGAAGGCGTCATTCACAAAAATGTCGCCGAGCTTGGCGAGCGCGGCGACAAAAGCGGGATCGTTCTTTTCCTCTTCCTTGTGGAAGCGGGTGTTCTCGAGGCAGAGGATGTCGCCGGCCTTCATCGCCGCGACAGCTTTTTCCGCCACGTCACCGATGCAGTCGTCGGCGAATGCGACCGGCTTGCCGATGATGTGTGCCACTGCGGTGGCGACCGGCTTCAGTGAGTCCTTCGCATCGCGCCCCTTGGGCCGGCCGAAATGCGACAGCAGGATCACCTTGCCGCCCTTGTCGGCGATTTCCTTGATGGTCTGTGCGGCGCGTTCGATGCGGGTGGCATCGGTGACCTTGCCGTCGGCCATCGGCACGTTGAGATCGACGCGCAGCAGCACGCGCTTGTTGTTGAGGTCGGCCTGATCGAGGGTGCGGAAACTCATGTGCTTCACTCAGTTTTCATGCCCGGTTGGGTTCCGGGCATGCACGCCTTCCAAGAGGCTAACCCAAAACGCGAATGGCCGGGGCATAAGGGCGTTTACGCCCGTCTTCGACGAGCTTCTTGTGCCCGGCCATCACGACATTTTCTTGTTAGACCAGCTTGCCCATCGCCACGGCGGTATCGGCCATGCGGTTGGAGAAGCCCCACTCGTTGTCATACCAGGACATGACGCGCACCAGCGTGCCGTCCATCACCTTGGTCTGGTCCATGTGGAAGATCGACGAATGCGGATCGTGGTTGAAGTCGATCGACACGTTCGGCGCGTTGGTGAAACCGAGGATGCCCTTGAGCTGCTGATCGGCGGCGCGTTTGATCGCGGCATTCACCTCGTCCTTGTCGGTCTTCTTCTTGGCAACGAACTTGAAGTCGACGACGGAGACGTTCGGCGTCGGCACGCGCACCGAGACACCGTCGAGACGCCCGGCGAGCTCCGGCAGCACCAGACCGACCGCCTTGGCGGCGCCGGTCGAGGTCGGGATCATCGACATCGCCGCGGCGCGGGCGCGGTAGAGATCCTTGTGCATGGTATCGAGCGTCGGCTGGTCGCCGGTATAGGCGTGGATCGTCGTCATGAAGCCCTTGTCGATGCCGATAGCATCGTTGAGCACTTTGGCGACCGGCGCGAGGCAGTTGGTGGTGCACGAGGCGTTCGACACGACCAGGTGATCCTTGGTCAGCTTGTCGTGGTTGACGCCGTAGACCACCGTGAGGTCGGCGCCGTCGGCCGGCGCGGAGACGAGCACGCGCTTGGCGCCGGCGGCGAGATGGGCCGAGGCCTTGTCCTTTGACGTGAAGATGCCGGTGCATTCCAGCGCGATGTCGACGCCGAGATCCTTCCACGGCAGCTTGGACGGGTCGCGCTCGGCGCTGACCTTGATGGTGCCATTGCCGAGGCTGATCGTGTCGCCCTTGACCGTCACTTCGCCGGGGAAGCGGCCGTGCACGCTGTCGAAGCGCAGCAGGTGAGCGTTGGTCTCGACCGGGCCGAGATCGTTGATGCCGACGACCTCGATATCCTTGCGGCCGTTTTCGGCGATGGCGCGCAGGATGTTGCGGCCGATCCGGCCAAATCCATTGATGGCGACGCGAACAGTCATGTGTCTAATCCCAGCGTTGTCGAACCCGTCATGGCCGAGCAAATCCCGGCCATCCACGTCCAGAAATACAAGCGGGAAGACGTGGATTCCCGGCGCTCGGCCGGGCGTGACACCAAGAATGCGTTCTCGGCGCGCCTTGCTATCACTTCTTCCCGAGCTTGCTCAATGCGGCTTGTGCAACCGCCTCGGCAGTGATGCCGAAGTGCTTATAAAGCTCTTTATAGGGTGCGCTGGCGCCAAATCCAGTCATGCCGACGAAGATGCCGTCGGAGCCGATAATGGCGTCCCAGCCCTGCCGGATGGCGGCTTCGATGCCGATTTTGACCGGCGCATCGCCGATCACGGCGCGGCGGGCGGCTTCGGGGGCCTCGGCCAGCAGTTCGAATGACGGAATGGAGACGACCCGCGACGAAACGCCCTTTTCGTCGAGCAGGGCCTTGGCTTCCAGCGCTAGTGACACGTCCGAGCCTGTGGCGAAGAGCGAAACCTGAGCCGCGCCGGACGCGGCAGCGACCTCGTAGGCGCCGGCAGCACAGCGGTTCTGCGCGTCGGCGGTCCGCCGGAACTGGGGCAGGTTCTGGCGGGTGAGCGCCAGCACGCTCGGCCGGCCGCGGTTTTCCAGCGCGAGCTGCCAGCATTCCAGGGTTTCGACCGCGTCTGCCGGGCGGAACACCAGGAGATTCGGGATCGCGCGGAGCGCGGCCAGTTGCTCCACCGGCTGGTGAGTCGGGCCGTCCTCGCCGAGGCCGATCGAATCGTGCGTCATGACGTGGATCACCCGTTCGCCCATCAGGGCGGCGAGGCGGATCGACGGCCGGCAGTAGTCGGAGAACACGAGGAACGTGCCGGAATACGGGATGATGCCGCCGTGCAGCGTCATGCCGTTCATGGCAGCGGCCATGCCGTGCACGCGGATGCCGTAGTTCATGACGCGGCCGGAGAAATCGCCGGCGTTCATCGCCTTCATCGACTTGGTGCGGGTGTTATTGGAACCGGTGAGGTCGGCGGAGCCGCCGACCATCTCCGGTACAGCGGGCACCAGCGCCTCGAGCGCGAATTCTGAGGACGCGCGGGTAGCGATGTCTTTCGGCGTCGCCGCCAGGGTTTCCTTGGTCTTGCGCACCGCATCGGCAAGCGCCTGCGTCGGCAGGTCGCCACGCATGCGGCGGCTGAATTCGTCGCGCTGGCCGGCGTCGAGCGCTGCGAGCTTCTTGGCCCAGGCGGCGTGTGCGGCCTGGCCGCGCTCGGCGGTCTTGCGCCAGTCGCCGAGAATGTCGGCCGGCACCTCGAACGGAGGGGCGGTCCAGTTCAGGTTCTTGCGCGTGGCGGCGATTTCCTCGGCGCCGAGCGGCGAACCGTGCGCCTTCTCGCTGTTGGCCTTGTTCGGCGAGCCGAACGCGATCTGCGTCTTGCAGGCGATCATGGTCGGCCGGTCGGACGACTGCGCGCGCGTCAGCGCGGCGGCAATCGCTTCCGGATCATGGCCGTCGATACGCTCGGCGCGCCAGCCCGAGGCCTCGAACCGCTTCACCTGATCGGTCGAGTCCGACAGCGAGATCTTGCCGTCGATGGAGATGCCGTTGTCGTCGAACATGACGATCAGCTTGTTGAGCTTGAGATGGCCGGCGAGCGCGATCGCTTCCTGCGAGATGCCTTCCATCAGGTCGCCGTCGGAGGCGAGCACATAGGTCTTGTGGTTGACGACGCTGTCGCCGAACACCGCGGCCATGTGGCGCTCCGCGATGGCGAAGCCGACCGCATTGGCGATGCCCTGGCCGAGCGGACCGGTGGTGGTCTCGATGCCGGTGGTGAGAAAATTCTCCGGGTGTCCCGGCGTGCGGCTGTCGAGCTGGCGGAAGCGTTTGATCTCCTCGATCGTCACCGACTTGTAGCCGGTGAGATAGAGCAGCGCGTAGAGCAGCATCGAGCCGTGGCCGGCCGAGAGGATGAAGCGGTCGCGGTCGGGCCACTTCGGGTCGGCCGGGTCGAAGTTCATGAACTGACTGAACAGGACGGTGGCGACGTCGGCGGCGCCCATCGGCAGGCCGGGATGGCCGGATTTGGCCTGTTCCACGGCATCCATCGCCAAAGCGCGGATCGCATTCGCCATCCGGTCATGCTGGGCGCGGTTCCCGGCGACGGACGGTTTCACGGTTGTGGTCGACGAGGCTGATCCACTCATTAACTTTAGGCCCTGTTCTGAGATCGCGGTGGATTAGCACGCAGGGGCGTCGAGTCCAACGCAGCCGGCTCCGCGCGGCGGTCCCATGCACAGGCGGGGTAAATAGCCGGGGCTAACGGGTCGCCGCGGTTGACGCGGCGGTCGCACGGAACATAAGCTTTCGAGCGTAAATACTTGCGGTTTCGTGGCTTTTTGGCAACCAGGAGCAACGACGGTCACCGGCAACGACATCATCGGCGCGAGGATCATGAGCGACCAAGGCACTCTCGATGCGGCAGTGAAGCGGCTGGCGATGGCGCTCGATGCGCTGGACGCCGCGGTGGAGCGGCATCGCGAAAGCGATCAGCGCCAGCATGGGCTGGCGCAGCAGGTGCAGGCGCTCGCGGCCGATCGCTCGCGGCTTGCCGCCGCACTCGACGGTGAAGCCGCGCGTGGCCAGTCGCTTGACGTCACGCATCGCGAAATCGCGCAGCGCATCGACACGGCGATGGAAACGATCCGCGCCGTGATCGAAGCCAACGATCGATAGAGGTGCAGGCCGATGGCTCAGGTCAGCGTCACCATCAACGGTCGGCAATTCCGCATCGCCTGCGATGACGGGCAGGAGGAGAGCCTCACCGCGCTCGCAAGCTCGCTCGATCAGCGCATCGAAGCGATGCGCGGCTCGTTCGGCGAAATCGGCGACACGCGGCTGACGGTGATGGCCGCGCTGCAGGTCGCCGACGAGTTGCGCGACGCCGAACAGCGCATCCGCCGTCTCGAGGAAGAGGTCACGGCGATGCAGGATGCGCGCGTGCTGTCGACCGATCGTGCACGGCAGGCGCAGGTGGCCGTGGTGAATGCGTTCAACTCCGCGGCGGAGCGAATCGAAGGGATCACCCGGCGGCTCAATCAGACCGCCGGCGACGACGTATCGATCGGATAGGCGATGGATCCAGCCTCGATCGAACGGCGCATTCGCGACAGTTTTGCGCGGCAGGCGTTCATGGCGACGGTCGGTGCGCGCATGACCACCGTCGGCTCCGGCGCCGTCGAGATCGAATTGCCGTATGCGGCGGGCAACACGCAGCAGCACGGTTTCATTCATGGCGGATTGGTGGCGAGCATCGCCGATTCCGCCTGCGGCTATGCGGCGCTGACGACCATGCCGGAAGACGCCGCGGTGCTCACCGCCGAGTTCAAGATCAATTTGATGTCGCCGGCGAAAGGCGAACTGCTGCGCGCGGTCGGGCGGGTGGTGCGGCCGGGTCGCCGGCTGGTGATCTGTTCCGGTGATGTCTTCGCGCTGGACAAGGGTCAGGAAAAGCACGTGGCGCTGATCATCGCCACCATGGCCGTCATCGAGAAGTCGCCCGACTTGCGCGATTGACAGACTGACTAATTGACGGGTGAAGCCGCTGGCATCTGCGCCGCGCGAGGATTACATTGCCCTTGCGGAGCTGCGGGGTGCGTCAGGAGTTACATTCCCCGGGGCCTTACGATCCCTTAGGGAGCTGTCCCTGCCGGACCCGTGGGTTCGGACACATGGCGCCCACCTACTTCTGTAGGTTCCCGGGATCACGACTCCAACGGCTTTTGCGGCCCCGCACTTTTTCTCGCGGCGTGTGATGCGCGCCCCATTCCATCTAGCCGCTCCTCGGCCGTTCATCTTCGAGGCTCGCTGGCGTTCCTCAGGATGACGGATTGAGCTTTGACTGACGTCACCGCGCAGAAGACTGCATTCCGCAACGCCACGCTCGCCAAGCGCGATGCCATGCCCGCACCGGAGCGCATGGCCAGCGCCGAGATTCTCGCCACGCGGCCGCTGCCGATCGCGGTGCCGTCCGGCGCGATCGTGTCGGGCTTTTTCCCGATGCGCTCTGAGATCAATCCGCTGCCGCTGATGCGCAAGCTCGCGGCGCAGGGCGCGCAGCTCGCGCTGCCGGTGATCGCCGGACGCGGCAAGCCGCTGACCATCCGCGCCTGGTCGACCGGTGACGAACTTGCCTCCGGTCAGTGGGGCATTCGCGAGCCGAAGCCCGAAGCGCCCGAAGTTGTCCCCGACATCATGATCGTGCCGCTCGCCTGTTTCGACCGCGCGGGCCATCGCATCGGTTACGGCGCCGGCTATTTCGACATGACGATCCATCGTGCACGCAGCCTGAAGCCGGTGGTGACGCTCGGCGTCGCCTTCGCGCTGCAGGAGATCGACCGCGTGCCGGCGACCGAATACGACGAACAACTCGACTTCGTGCTCACCGAGCGCGAGGTGATCGATTTCCGGAAGCGATAGAAATGCGCATTCTCTTCATCGGTGATGTGGTTGGACGCAGCGGGCGTACGGTG
>JBQCFU010000703.1:0-11988 GCA_051958775.1 Pseudolabrys sp. | reverse complement strand
CAACATCACGGACGTTGACGACAAGATCAACGCGCGCGCGGCCGAGCGCGGCATCCCGATTCGCGAGCTCACCGAGGAGACCTATCGCAACTTCAGAGAGGACGTGGCGGCGCTCGGCTGCCTGCCGCCGACGGTCGAGCCGCGCGCCACCGAGCACATCGCGGAGATGAAGACGCTGATCGAGCGTCTCGTCGCCTCGGGTCATGCCTATGTCGCCGACGGGCATGTCCTGTTCGATGTGCCATCGATGCCTGACTACGGCCGGCTGTCGAACCGCTCGTTGGATGAAATGATCGCCGGCGCACGCGTCGAGGTCGCGCCCTATAAACGCGACGCGCAGGACTTCGTCCTGTGGAAGCCGTCGAAGCCGGGCGAGCCGTCCTGGCCGTCGCCCTGCGGCATTGCCGAGCAGGGACGTCCCGGCTGGCACATCGAATGCTCCGCCATGTCGTGGAAGCATCTCGGCGAGACCTTCGATATCCATGGCGGTGGCATCGACCTCGTGTTTCCGCACCATGAGAATGAGATCGCGCAGTCGCGCTGCTCGTTCCATACGCCGTTCATGGCGCAGACCTGGATGCATAACGGCTTCCTCCAGGTCGAAGGCGAGAAGATGTCGAAAAGCCTCGGCAACTTCTTCACCATCCACGATCTGTTGCAGGACTGGCCCGGCGAGGTGCTGCGCTTCAACATGCTGCGCACGCATTATCGCCAGCCGATCGACTGGACTGTGAAGGGGCTCGAGGAAAGCTATGCGACGCTGCGTCATCTGATGGGCGAGGGCGCCGCTGCCACACCGCAATTCGCGCCCGGCGTGATCGAAGCCATCAGCGACGATCTCAACACCCCGAAGGCGATCGCCGAATTGCACGCGCTGCATGCGCGCGGTGAGAACGAGGCGCTGGCCGGCACACTGGCTGCGCTCGGCTTCGCGCATCGGCCCCGCAGCCGCCGCGAAGTCGACAAGGCGCAGGTGGAGGCGCTGGTGGCGCAGCGGCTTGAGGCTCGCAAGGTGAAGAACTTTGCCGAGTCCGACCGCATCCGCGACGAACTCACGTCAATGGGCGTGATCCTCAAGGACTCCAAGGAAGGGACGACCTGGGAGGTCGCACCATGAGTGCGAGCGCCCATCCGAAGCTGGCATTGCGGCCGTTCCTGCCGCAGGATGCGCCGTTCCTCGCCGACATTTTCCGCGCCAGCATCGAAGAGCTGACCAGCGATGATTACAGCTCCGCGCAGCAGGACGCGTGGATCTCGTCAGCCGACGACATGGAAGGCTTCACGGCGCGGCTCGGTAAGCAGCTCACGCTCATCGGCACGCTGAACGGCTCCGCGGTCGGCTTCATTTCGCTCGCCGGCACGGAGCAGATCGATATGCTGTTCGTCCATCCGGCGGCGGCGGGCTCCGGCGTCGCGAAGATGCTCCTCGACGCCATCGAGAAGCTGGCGAAGGGGCGCGGCGCCACGCGCCTGACGACGGATGCTTCCGATACTGCGCTCGGCTTCTTCACCCAGCAGGGTTTCGTGCCGCAGCAGCGCAACACCGTGGCGCTGGCCGGCGAATGGCGGGCCAACACGACGTTGCACAAATCGCTGACGCCGGGAGAGCGTTCATGAAACGACCGGACACGCCGTTTCCGCGCCACTGGGCCTATTACATCGTCTTGAAATTCGTGGTGCTGGCTGCCGCGGTCGGCCTTGCACTGTACATCTTCGGAATCCTGTGACGGTCATGGCGACATCTTCGTCCGCAACATAAAAAGAACGTCTGTATCTGTTCGATACGACGCTGCGCGACGGCGCCCAGACCAACGGCGTCGACTTCACGCTGCATGACAAGCTGGCAATCGCTGCCATGCTCGACGAAATCGGCCTCGATTATATCGAGGGCGGTTATCCCGGCGCCAATCAGACCGACACGCAGTTCTTCGCCGAGCCGCGGCCGATGCAGGCGACCTTCACTGCTTTCGGCATGACCCGGCGGCCCGGCCGCTCGGCGTCGAACGATCCCGGGCTCGCCATGCTGCTCGACGCACGCGCCGATGCGATCTGCTTCGTCGCCAAGTCGTGGGACTACCATGTGCGCGTGGCGCTCGAGACCACCAACGAGGAAAACCTCGCCTCCATCCGCGACAGCGTCAGCGCCGCCAAGGCGAAGGGGCGGGAAGTGATGCTCGACTGCGAGCATTTCTTCGATGGCTACAAGGCCAATCCCGAATACGCGCTGTCCTGTGCCAAGGCGGCTTATAATGCTGGCGCGCGTTGGGTCGTGCTGTGCGACACCAACGGCGGCACGTTGCCCCATGAGGTCGAGCGGATCGTCGGCGAGGTCGTGCAGCATGTGCCCGGCGACCATCTCGGCATCCATGCGCACAACGATACCGAGCAGGCCGTGGCCAATTCGCTCGCCGCCGTGCGGGCCGGCGTGCGTCAGATTCAGGGCACGCTCAACGGTCTCGGTGAGCGCTGCGTCAACGCCAATCTCACGTCGCTGATTCCGACCTTGAAGCTCAAGGGCGACTACGCTGCCCGCTTCGAGATCGGCGTATCCGAAGCGCAACTGAAGCAATTGCCGGCCGTGTCGCGCAAGCTCGACGACATGCTCAACCGCGCGCCGAACCGGCATGCGCCCTATGTCGGCGACAGCGCCTTCGCGACCAAAGCTGGAATTCACGCCTCGGCGATCCTGAAGGACCCGACCACCTATGAGCATGTGTCGCCGGATGCGGTCGGCAATGCGCGCAAGGTGCTGGTCTCCGAGCAGGCTGGAAAGTCGAATGTGCTGGCCGAACTGGAAAAGATCGGCATCGCGCTGGACAAAGATGACCCGTGCGTCGGCCGGCTGCTCGACATGGTCAAGGAGCGGGAGGCCGCAGGCTATTCCTACGAGGCGGCGGATGCATCGTTTGCGCTCCTGGCGCATCGCGCGCTCGGTGCAGTGCCCGACTATTTCGATGTGGTGCAGTTCGATGTGAACGTCGAGCAGCGCGCCAACGCGGTGGGTGAACGGGTGATCGTCAGCCTCGCGGTGGTGAAGGTCATGATCGACGGCGAGACGCTGATCTCGGCGGCGGAGGGCAACGGCCCGGTGAATGCGCTCGATCAGGCGCTGCGCAAGGATCTCGGCCGCTATCAGAAGTATATCATGGGCCTGGAGCTCACCGATTATCGCGTGCGTATCCTCAATGGCGGCACGGAAGCCGTGACCCGCGTCACCATCGAAAGCCGCGATGAGACAGGCGCGCGCTGGAGCACGGTCGGCGTCTCGGCCAATGTGATCGGCGCGTCGTTCCAGGCGCTGATGGATTCGATCGTCTACAAGCTCTATCGCTCCGGCGCGTCGGCCGAGCCGAAGCCATGATCGACCACGTCTCCGTCGGCGTTCGCGATCTCGCCGCGGCGACGCGTTTCTACGAAGCCTTGCTGGCGACGCTCGGCTTCCGCAAGCTTGAGGAACGCCCGGCGACGGTGGCGTTCGGCAAATCCTATTCGGAGTTCTGGATCAATCACCGGCCGGACATGACGCCGCTGCCGTCGGTGCACGGAACGCATATCGCGCTGCGCGCCCGAGACCGGTCCCTTGTCGATGCGTTTCATGCAGCGGCGCTCGCTCATGGCGGCACCAGCGACGGCGCGCCGGGCCTGCGGCCGCAACATGGCGAAGGCTATTACGCCGCGTATATCCGTGATCCCGACGGCAACCGGATCGAAGCCGTCACCTTCGAGACAAAAGACTAGCCGTCACATCTTGTCGGCAGGCGTGACGTCCATCCGCTTTTCAGCTTCGCTGACCTTGGCGGCGGCTGCCTGCAGCTTCGGAATGATGTCGTCCACGTGGTCGGCGCGGAGAATTTCGACATCGAGCCCGTAGCGGATGAACTCGGTGCGGCGCATATGCGTCAGCAGGCTCGTCAGCGGGTCCCAGAAGCCGTTGATGTTGGCGAGCAGGATCGGCTTGTGGTGCTGGCCGAGCTGCGCCCAGGTCATCTGCTCGACGACCTCTTCCAGTGTGCCGATGCCGCCGGGCAGGGCGACGAATGCGTCCGCCGCCTCGAACATCTTCTGCTTCCGCTCGTGCATGTTCTCGGTCACGACGAGATCGTGGGTGCCGCGCAGCGCGCGCTCCCGTGACATCAGGAATTTCGGGATGATGCCGCGCACCGCGCCGCCGTGGTCGAGTACCGAATAGGCGACCGCGCCCATCAGGCCGACGGCGCCGCCGCCGTAAACGAGGGTGATGCCCCGTTCGGCCATGGCCTTGCCGAGGGCCTTGGCCGCGTCCACATAAGCGGGGTCGTTTCCGGTCCCCGAACCGCAATAGACGCAAATCGAGTTGATTGTGGTCATTTCATATGGCTCCAGCCGGGGTGTGCCTGCCGCCGGTAGCGGCGTCAAGACGGGGCCAGAGAGAGGTGCTTACGGCCGAGAATCCGCCTATATGGGGCGCGATGGCCATTCCATCACCGTTCCGGGCCGGCACCGGAGCGCTCATTTTTCCCGTGCCGCCATCACGCGAGTCCCATTGTTCCTTTCATGAGTCCGCCTCGCACCGAAATTCCGCCGTCGGCGAAGGCCGTTTCCGGACGCGATTCGCTGTGGCGCATCACGCTCTCGCTCTGGCCCTATATCTGGCCGTCCGACCGTCAAGACCTGAAGGCCCGGGTCGCCTGGTCGGTGGTGCTGCTGGTGATCGCCAAGGTCGCCACCATGGCGGTGCCGTTCACCTTCAAATGGGCGACCGACGCGCTGGCGGGGCAGAGCGCGGCCGATGCCGGGGCATTGGAATGGCTCCCCTGGGTCATGGCCGCGCCGATCGCGATGACGCTCGCCTATGGCGGCACCCGCATCCTGATGGCGGGCATCACGCAGTTGCGCGACGGCCTGTTCGCCAAGGTGGCGATGCATGCGGTGCGCCGTCTCGCGGTGATGACCTTCGAGCACATGCACCAGTTGTCGCTGCGGTTCCATCTGGAGCGCAAGACCGGCGGTCTGACGCGAGTGCTGGAGCGCGGCCGCAACGGCATCGAGACCATCGTCCGGCTGATCATCATGCAGATCGTGCCGACCGGGCTCGAGCTTGCTTTGATCGTCGGCGTGCTGCTGTGGCAGTTCGACTGGCGCTATGTGGCGATCATCGTCGTCACCGTCGCGCTGTATATGATCTTCACCTTCTCCGCGACCGAATGGCGCATCAGCATTCGCAAGGCGATGAATGAGAGCGACACCGACGCCAACGTAAAGGCGGTCGACTCGCTGCTCAATTATGAGACGGTGAAATATTTCAGCGCCGAGCAGCGCGAGCTGGCGCGCTATGATCGCTCGATGGCGCGCTATGAAACAGCGAGCGTCAGTGCCTATACCTCGCTCGCCATTCTCAATGCCGGGCAGGCAATCATCTTCACCGGCGGTCTGACGGCCACCATGGTTCTGTGCGCCTACGGTATTGCCGCAGGCACTAAGACGGTCGGTGATTTCGTGATGATCAATGCGATGATGATTCAGCTCTATCAGCCGCTGAACGTCATGGGCATGATCTATCGCGAGATCAAGCAGGCGGTGACCGACATCGAAATGATGTTCTCGATCCTCGGGCGTGAGCCCGAGATCGCCGATGTGCCGGGCGCAAAACCGCTGCAGGTGCCAGCCGGCGCGATCCGGTTCGAGAATGTGGTGTTCTCTTATGAGCCTGAACGGCCGATCCTCAAGGGCATCAGCTTCGACGTGCCAGCGGGCCGCACTGTTGCCGTTGTCGGACCGTCCGGTGCCGGCAAGTCGACGCTGTCGCGGCTGCTCTATCGTTTCTACGACGTCACTTCGGGCAGCATTACCATCGATGGTCAGGACATCAGCAAGGTGACGCAGGCGTCGTTGCGGGCGCAGATTGGGATGGTCCCGCAGGATACTGTGCTGTTCAACGACACGATCCGCTACAACATCCGCTACGGGCGCTGGAATGCGACGGATGCCGAAGTGGAAGACGCGGCAGGGCTGGCGCAGATTGACGGGTTCATCAAGCTGTCGCCGCAGGGATACGAAACCGAGGTGGGTGAACGCGGCCTGAAACTGTCCGGTGGTGAAAAACAGCGTGTCGCGATCGCCCGGACGATCCTGAAGGCTCCGCCGATCCTGCTGCTTGACGAAGCAACGTCTGCGCTCGACAGCCACACGGAAAAGGAAATTCAGGATGCGCTGGAGCGCGTCTCGAAGAACCGCACCACGCTGGTGATCGCGCACCGGCTCTCGACCATCATCAGTGCCGATGAAATCATCGTGCTGGAGGCGGGCCAGATCGTCGAACGCGGGACGCATGTCCAGTTGCTCGCGCGCAACGGCCTTTATGCCAGCATGTGGAATCGCCAGCGCGAGGCCGACGAAGCCCGCGAGAAACTGGCGCTGGCCGACGACAATGCCGCGCCCAATCGTAACCCGCCGCCGATCGCCGAGGACGCCGAACAGGCACCTGCGGCACCGGTGCATGAGCCGCTCGGTGCGGCGGAATAAAGACGGAGCAATTCATGTCGATCGTCAATTCGATCCGTTCGCAACTCGTGCCGATCAACAGGGAAGGCTATCCGTTTATCGGCGCGTTCGCGCTGGTCAGTCTGATCCTGTTCTGGATCTGGACGCCGCTCGGCTGGATCGGCACCGTGCTGACGCTGTGGTGCGTCTATTTCTTCCGCGATCCGCCGCGAGTGACGCCGGTACGTGAAGGTCTGGTCGTGTCGCCGGCCGACGGACGCGTGAGCCTGGTGCAGCCGGCGATCCCGCCGGCCGAACTCGGCCTCGGTAACACGCCGCTGCCGCGCGTTTCGATCTTCATGAGCGTGTTCGATTGTCACGTGAACCGCAGCCCGCTGTCCGGCCGGGTGGAGCGGATCGTCTATCACCAGGGCAAGTTCATCAACGCCGATCTCGACAAGGCCAGCGAGGACAATGAGCGCAACGCACTGGTGATCACGACGCCGAGCGCGCGGATCGCGGTGGTGCAGATCGCCGGGCTCGTGGCGCGGCGCATCCTCTGCTTCGTCAGCGAGGGACATGCGCTCACGGCCGGCGAGCGGTTCGGCATGATCCGCTTCGGCTCGCGTCTCGATGTCTATCTGCCAGAGGGCACGATTCCGCTGGTGTCGATCGGTCAGACGGCGATTGCCGGCGAAACGGTGCTGGCGGACCTGCGCGGCCAGGACGGGGACCGGGTCTACCGGGTCGACTGAGAGCGCCGACCCGGCAGGCTCTCGGTCACGGCTGTCGCAGATAGGCTGCGCGGATCGGCTTGAGCGCGAACAATGCGAGCAGGCCGGTGATCACATCCATGGCGATGATGATCGCGAACACCGGCAGCCAGCTCCCGGATCGTTCGAACAGCAACGCTGCCAGCGGGCCACCGAGCACCGAACCGACGCCTTGCGCCATGTAAAGGAAGCCATAGTTCGTCGTCGCGTTCTTGGTGCCGAAGGTATCGGTGAGGGTTGAGGGGAACAGCGAGAAGATCTCGCCCCAGCCGAAGAACACCACCGCAGAGAGGACCACGAACAGCAGCGCGTGATCGCGTGCGAGAACGAGACCGAGGATCGCAACGCCTTCAAACAGGAAGGCGATGCCCATGGTGTTCTCGCGCCCGATCCGGTCCGAGACCCAGCCGAAGAACGGGCGGGTGAGGCCGTTGGTGATGCGATCGACCGTGAGCGCAAGCGGCAAGGCCGCGAAGCCCCAGACCATCACATCGGCAACGCCGAACGAACGCGAGAAGGCCGCGAAGTTCGAGATCACCATCAGGCCGCCGGTCGACATCATGCTCATCATGATGAACATCAGCCAGAACACTCTGGTCTTGAGCATGTCTTGCGGCGCGACATCCTTTTTCGCGACCATTACCGCGGCTGGCGGAAGGACGTCGTTGGCGTTCGGCGAACGCATCAGCATTGCGGCCGCAGCGCCGACCAAACCCATGCCGATGCCGAACACGACCAGCGTGTGCTGGTGGCCGGCACTCTTCATCATGGAGTCGATCGGGAAGGTGGTGGCGATGGCGCCGAAGCCGTATCCGGCGGCGACCATGCCGGTGGCGAAGCCGCGCCGGTCGGGAAACCACTTCACCATCAGGCCGATGATGCCGATGTAAACGATGCCGGTGCCGATGCCGCACAAAAGACCGTAGGTGAGATAGAGCGTCGTCAGGCTGGTGGCATAAGCCGATGCGACCCAGCCGAAACCGGAGAGCAGGCAACCGACGGCGATCAGGAGTTTCGGACCGAACTTGTCGACGAGATAACCCTGCGCCGGCGACAGCCAGGTCTGCAGGACGATCAGGATCGTCAGGGTCACCTGCACCGCCGAGAGCGGCACGGCGAGCGTGTCCTGGAACGGTTTGGTGAACAGCGTCCAGACATATTGAGGGCTGGAAATCGAGGCCATGGCGATGAGGCCCAGGATCAACTGGGTCCATCGCGTGGATGCGCTTGTCGGTGTCGCGAGACTTTGGGTGGTCATGGGATTACTCCGCTGCGGGATCCAAGAGTCGCTGACGCTAGGAGCAAGGAGCAGACCAGCCACGAGGCCGGCACGGCGCACCCTGCTATCATCTTGAAAAAGCACGGGTTTAGGCGCGTACGCGGTACAATCTTAGCGCGCATTGACCGAAGATTGCGGCAGGATGTCGCGTTTTGCACAATTTTGCGGCAGAGGAGCGCAGCCGAAATAAAAGCGGTTTTGCGCTATAGTGAGCCCGTCATGTTCAATCCGATCGATCCTCAGGATTCGCGTCAGCGCCGCCGTCGCTTCAAGGCGATCCCGGTGCGCATGCTGGTGCCCAATCTGATCACGCTGCTGGCGCTGTGCGCCGGACTCACGGCCATCCGGCTCGCCTTCGAGAACAAGCTCGATCTTGCGCTCGCCGGCATCGTCTTCGCCGCGCTGCTCGACGGCATCGACGGCCGCGTGGCGCGGATGCTCAAGGGTACGTCGAAGTTCGGCGCGGAACTCGACAGCCTCGCGGACTTCGTCAATTTCGGCGTCGCTCCGGCGCTGATCCTCTATTTCTGGGGCCTGCACGATTTCAAATCGTTCGGCTGGATCGCCGCGCTCGTTTTCGCCATCTGCGGCGGACTGCGGCTCGCGCGCTTCAATGTGATGATCGACGATCCGCACAAGCCGGCCTGGGCAGGGAATTTCTTCACCGGCGTTCCGGCACCTGCCGGCGCGATCGTCGTGCTGCTGCCGATTTACCTGAATTTCCTCGGTGTGCCGCGCGGCCCGGCGCTGACGGCGTTCACGCTGGTGTTCGTGCTGTTCGTCGCCTTCCTGATGGTGTCGCGATTGCCGGTGTTCTCCGGCAAGCAGGTCGGCAAGCGGGTGCCGACGGAAATGGTGCTGCCGGTGTTCGTGCTGGCGGTGTTGTTCTTTGCGTTGCTGATCGCTTATCCGTTCGAGGTGCTGACGATCGGAACGCTTCTTTATCTCGGCGCGCTGCCGCTCGGCTGGCTGTCGTGGCAGAAGCATGCGCGCGGCGCTGCCGCGCCGTCGCCACTGTCGACCGGTCAGCCGATGGCGGAGACGCCGGCTGCTTCGCCGCCGCCCGCGTCTGCCACACCGGACGACGAACGCCCGTCGCGGCTCAATTAGGGCAGGGGTCACCTTGCGTTTGCGCATCGGGACATGATGCGATATTGAATCGCGTGGGGCCTTCGATGGTCGCCCCGTACAGGCTCGCCAGCCCAAGCACCGTCTCCTTCGCGAGGAAGGGACAATGGCTGATGGCACCTGAGTTTTCCCGTCACTGACATCGTTGGATCAAGGGGACAGCGCGGCCTCCCCTTCAGATGGAATCTGCCATCCAAGAGCTGCTCGCCTCAATCATGGGAGCGAGCCATGGATGGTATTGGGCTCGGACTTTTTCTTGTTGCGGCTTTCCTGGGCGGTTTTGCATCCGGTCTTGCCGGTTTCGCCATGGGTTTCGTGGTGTCCGGCATCTGGCTGCATATCATCACGCCGGTTCAGACCACCGTGCTGATCGTCGGCTACGGACTTTGGACGCAGGGATACGGGGTGTGGAAGCTCCGGCATTCGTTGCAGTGGCGCAGCCTCGCGCCTTTCATCATCGGCGGCGTGATCGGCGTTCCGGTCGGCACCATGCTGCTCACCTGGGTCAATCCGGGCTTCATGCGCGGTGCGGTCGGCGTGTTGCTGGTGCTGTTCAGCATCTATGGTTTGGTGCAGCCGAAATTCACGCCGGTCCGGTCCGGAGTGCCAGCCGACAGCGGAGCCGGATTCCTCAATGGCGTCGTGTGCGGATTGACCGGGCTGCCTGGGCTGATCATCACCATCTGGTGTCAATTCCGCGGGTGGCCGAAGGATATCCAGCGCGCGATCTTTCAGCCGGTGATGCTGGGGGCGATCGTCGTCACGGCGGTTTCCGTGAGCTTCGCCGGCGTCGTGACGGCCGAGATCGTCAAGCTCTATCTCCTCGGCCTGCCAGCGATGGTCGCCGGTCTGGCGCTCGGCTTCAAACTCTACGGCAAGATCAACGACGCGGTTTTCCGCAAGGTCGTGCTGATGTCGTTGTTTTTGTCCGGCTGGGCCTTGATCGTCGCGCAGCTCTGGCCGTTGATCCGTCATCGCCTGTAGAGCGGCGCGGGGATGTGCAGGCAGGACGCTCCCGCCTACTGGTAAAGCGCGCGGTTCAGCACCACCGCTTCGCCGGTTTCGGCGCGGCCGGTGAATCCGTCTTCACGCGCCGTCAGTCGCCCGAGCGGCAGGTTCTCGCCGTCGAGGATCGTCATGGTGCCGTTGTCGAGACTGTAGCGCCGGCTGGTGAAGAAGCGGCCGGGACAACCGCCTTCCGGTGCGATGCGCCCCTGAAGTCCGCCCGAGAGATTGAGGCCGCAGGCCGGCAGTTGCGGCATCGACAGCATCCAGCGTCCGGCGAGATCGCCCGGCGATGTGTCCGCGACATTCGCTGTCGCCAGTTGCTGACTGGCGCAGCCGGTCAGCGACAACAGAAAGCCGGCGGCCACGATGCCGCCGGCTTTTTTCAGGCGATGCGATCGCGGTTGAATGGTCACGCCATGGTCGGGATGACGAACTCGGCGCCTTCCTTGGTGCCGGACGGCCAGCGCTGGGTGATCGTCTTCGTCTTCGTATAGAAGCGGATCGAGTCCGGTCCGTGCTGGTTGAGATCGCCGTAGCCTGACCGCTTCCAGCCGCCGAATGTGTGATAGGCGAGCGGCACCGGGATCGCGAAATTGATGCCCACCATGCCGACATTGACGCGGTTGGAGAAGTCGCGTGCGGTGTCGCCGTCGCGGGTGAAGATCGACACGCCGTTGCCGTATTCATGCTCGGACGGCAGACGCAGCGCTTCTTCGTAATCCTTGGCGCGTACCACCGACAGCACCGGCCCGAAAATCTCTTCCTTGTAGATCGTCATGTCGGGCGTCACGTCGTCGAAGAGGCAGCCGCCAATGAAGTTGCCATTCTCGTAGCCTTGGAGCTTGAAGTTGCGTCCATCGACGACCAGCTTCGCGCCTTCCTTCACGCCCGTATCGATATAGCCGCGCACCTTGTTGAGTAGTTCGCGCGTCACGATCGGACCGTAATCGGCCTGCGGATCGCTCGACGTGCCGATCTTCAGCGCCTCCACGCGCGGGATCAGCTTATCCATCAGCGCGTCGGCGGTCTTCTGGCCAACCGGCACTGCGACCGAGACCGCCATGCAGCGCTCGCCGGCCGAGCCGTAGCCCGCGCCGATCAGTGCATCGACCGCCTGGTTCATGTCGGCATCCGGCATCACGATCATGTGGTTCTTGGCGCCGCCGAAGCACTGGACGCGTTTGCCGTGCGCGCAGCCGGTCGCGTAGATGTATTCCGCGATGGAAGACGAGCCGACGAAGCCGATCGCCTTCACGCGGTCGTCCTTCAACAGCGCGTCGACCGCTTCCTTGTCGCCGTTCACCACGTTGAAGATGCCGGGCGGCAATCCCGCTTCAAGGA
>JBQCFU010000702.1:0-2099 GCA_051958775.1 Pseudolabrys sp. | reverse complement strand
TGTCACCCGGCTGACAGAACAGCCCGGCGATCTGCACTCGCGGTTCGCTGTCGGGATGGGCGAAGCCGGTGCAGGCTTTCGGCGCTTCGCCACCGACCGCGAAGTTGACGGTGGCGAAAGCGCCGAACTTGGTCGGCAGCGCATCGCCCGGGGTGACGCCGCGCGCCAGGCCGAGGGCGCCCGCGCGCGCCATGATCTCGTCGGCGGGAACGCCGAAGTCGGCGATTTCGGCGCCAGGCCGGTAGATTTCCAGTTGCAGGTAGGGCGCATCGGCGGTCGGCTCGCCGCGCATCAGGATATCCTTGCGGCCGCCGCCGCCGGTATGCCGCTGGATGGCGTAGCGCTCGGGCGCCTCGCCGGCTTCCGGGATCGGCAGGGCGAAGGCCGGGAACGGCCGCTCCACATCCGTCCACTGCGACTGGGTCACGGGTTCCGCGGCGGCGATCACCCGTGGCGGATCAGCGATATAGGCGGCAAAGGCCGCGACGGCTGCCAGCCCGCAGCAATAGGCGAGCGCCTGGAAAAAGGCCGAGGACAGGCGGCTGCGGCGCCGGGCCCTCCAGCCGTCCTCAGTCCACCCTTGTGGGCCGGAACCGGCGCTCAACCCGCCCTCCGGCTCCCCGCGAAACGCCCGTGAACGCAACGCCCGATGCATCCCCAACACCAGCTGGCCGTTGTCTTTCCACAGATTTTCTCCTAGACACGCTGCCGTCCTGTTGCCGGAGCAGTTACCGGGGCGGGAAATTTTTTCGGAGAGTTAACAATGGGTTACAAGGTCGCCGTCGTCGGCGCGACCGGCAATGTCGGTCGCGAGATGTTGTCCATCCTGGCTGAGCGGGAATTTCCCGCCGATGAGGTCGTCGCTTTGGCCTCGCGCAAAAGCCAGGGCACGGAATGCTCGTTCGGCGACAAAACCCTGAAAGTGAAGGCGCTCGACACGTATGATTTCTCCGACGTCGACATCTGCCTGATGTCGGCCGGCGGCTCCGTGTCGAAGGAATGGTCGCCGAAGATCGCCGCGCAGGGCGCGGTGGTGATCGGCAACTCGTCGGCCTGGCGCATGGACCCGGACGTGCCGCTGGTCGTGCCGGAAGTGAATGCCGATGCCGCGGCGGGCTATCGCAAGAAGGGCATCATCGCCAATCCGAACTGCTCGACGGCGCAACTCGTCGTCGCGCTGAAGCCGCTGCACGACAAGGCGAAGATCAAGCGCGTGGTTGTCGCCACCTACCAGTCGGTGTCCGGCGCCGGCAAGGATGCGATGGACGAACTGTTCTCGCAGACCAAGTCGGTGTTCACGCTCGACGAGATGGAGAACAAGAAGTTTCCGAAGCGGATCGCGTTCAACCTCATTCCTCAGATCGACGTCTTCATGGAAGACGGCTACACGAAGTAAGAGTGGAAGATGAACGCGGAGACGAAGAAGATTCTCGATCCGAAGATCAAGCTGACCGCCACCTGCGTGCGCGTGCCGGTGTTCGTCAGCCATTCGGAAGCGGTCAATATCGAGTTCGAGAATCCGATCTCCGCCGACGAAGCACGCAACATCCTGCGCACCGCGCCGGGCTGCCTTGTCATCGACAAGCGCGAACCGGGCGGCTACGTCACGCCGTATGAAGCGGCGGGCGAGGATGCGACTTATATCAGCCGCATCCGCGAGGACGTGACGGTCGAGAACGGCCTTGAGATGTGGGTTGTCTCCGACAATCTGCGCAAGGGCGCGGCGCTGAACGCGATCCAGATCGCGGAAGTGCTGATCAACCGCAAGCTGATCGAAGCGAAGCGCAAGGCGGCGTAGGAAGCCAGCGTAACGCGCCGATTGCTTACGCGCTGACAACAAAATGCCCGGTCTCGTGCCGGGCATTTTTTGTTTGATTGGTCGTGGCGATCAGAAGCGCGGCGCAGCGAACATGCGCGTGTGATCGTCGGCAGCGGCCTGGGCAAAGTTGCCGGTCTTGTCGTCGCGCACCCACAGTTTGCCGGTGGCGACACCGAAATACGCGCCATGCAACTGGATGTCGCCACTCTCGACGCCGCCGCGCAGGCGCGGGAACGTCATCAGGTTGTGAAGGCTGTTGACCACATTGGCCTGCTCGAGG
>JBQCFU010000701.1:0-2496 GCA_051958775.1 Pseudolabrys sp. | reverse complement strand
AATTTCCGGATCATCCAGGATATCAGCGCCCGCGGCATCACCGTGTTCCTGGTCGAGCAGAACGTCCATCAAACGCTGGCGATTTCCCATTACGGCTACGTCCTGTCGAAAGGACGGGTGGTGGCGGCCGGGACCGCCGCCGAACTCGCCGAACGCAGCGAAGTGCGCGAAGCCTATTTCGGCTGATGGATCGCCGCCGCGACGCTGCGGTGTAATTGACTCGGGATCGGCGCCATGATGCGATCCTGCCAACCAGAGTTCACGGGGGCACTATGAAACGCATCGCTAAATGGGCGGCTGCAGCCGCTGCCACTCTCCTCTCGTCCAGCGCCTTTGCGCAAGGCACGCCGGTCTCGATTGCCATTTCCGGCTGGACCGGCTTCGCGCCGCTGACGCTCGCCAAGGATGCCGGGATCTTCGCCAAGAATGGCCTGAACGTCACCATCAAGAAGATTCCGCAGGCCAGCCGCCACCTCGCCATCGCCTCGGGCGACGTGCAGTGCGCCGCGACCACCGTCGAGACCTGGGTGGTGTGGAACGCCAATGGCGTCGCCACCACGCAGCTCTTCCAGCTCGACAAGTCCTATGGTGCCGACGGCATGGCCGTGCGCAGCAATATCGGCTCGATCAAGGACATCAAGGGCAAGACCGTGGCCGCCTCGGCACCCGGCACCTCGCCCTATTTCGTTCTGTCGTGGATGCTGAAGAAGAACGGCCTCACCACCAAGGACGTCACCGTCGTCAACATGGAGCCGGGTCCGGCGGCGCAGGCGTTCATCGCCGGGCAGAACGACGTGGCGATGACCTATGAGCCGTATCTCTCGGCGGTTCGCGCCAAGCCCGAAGCCGGCAAGATCATCGCCACCACCCTCGACTATCCGGTGGTGATGGACACGTTCGGCTGCACGCCGAAATTCATCAGCGAGAACGAAGCGGCGGTGAAGGCACTCACCAAGAGCTATTTCGACGCGCTGGAGATGATCAAGTCCGATCAAGCCAAGTCGTACGAGATCATGGGCGCGGACGTGAAGCAGAGCGGCGAAGCCTTCGGCAAGTCGGCCGCGTTCCTGCGCTGGCAGGGTCGCGACGAGAACAAGAAATTCTTCTCGTCGGAATTCGCGACCTTCTCCAAGGATGCAGCCGACCTGCTGCTCGAGACCGGCGTGATCAAGAAGATCCCCGATCTTTCCAAGCTCGCCGACACGCGCTTCATCCAGTAATCGGACCGGGTGCTCCGCCATCGCGGGGCACCCGCCCTTTTCCGGATAAGCGCAGACGCATCGCTCATCAGGCGCGAAAGCATACGGGGCGGATGACCGCATGAGGCCGCTGGCGCCGATCTCCCAGACGACACGGTTCGTCCTGGGCATCCTGTTTTTTGTCATCTTCTTCGCCGCCTGGGCACTGGCGACGCTCGGCGGATTCGGCTCGCCGACATTCCTTGCCGATCCGCTCACCATGCTGGCCGACGGCTGGGTCCTGCTGACGCAGCACGGCTTCCTCGGCGACATCGGCATCACCATCTGGCGCGTGATCGGCGGCTTCATCCTCGCAGCTCTGGTCGCCGTGCCGATCGGCATATTGATGGGCGCCTACAAGCCGATCGAAGCCTTCCTCGAACCGTTCGTGTCGTTCGCGCGCTACCTGCCCGCCTCCGCGTTCATTCCATTGCTGATCCTGTGGGCTGGCATCGGTGAATTCCAGAAGCTGCTGGTGATCTTCATCGGCTCGGTGTTCCAGATCATCCTGATGGTCGCGATCATCGTCGCCGGCGTCCGCCGCGATCTGGTCGAGGCGGCGCTGACGCTCGGCGCGCGTGATCGCGGCCTCCTCGCCCGCGTTCTCATTCCGTCATCGGCGCCGGATATCGCCGAAACGCTGCGGCTGGTGCTCGGCTGGGCCTGGACCTATGTGATCGTCGCCGAATTGATCGGTTCATCGTCCGGCATCGGCCATATGATCATCGACAGCCAGGCGCTGCTCGCGACCGGGCAGATGATCTTCGGCATCATCGTCATCGGCGTGATCGGTCTGATCTCGGACTTCCTGTTCAAGGCCGCCAACCGCCGCCTGTTCCCATGGAGCCTCGCGTGAGCAAGCTCCTCATCGACAACGTCTCGCGCGTGTTTCCGCCGGTACGTGGTGGCGCGCCGGTGCAAGCCTTGCAGCCGACCACCGTCACCGTCGCCGACAATGCTTTCGTGACGATCCTCGGGCCGTCCGGCTGCGGCAAGTCCACGCTGCTGCGCATGGTCGCAGGCCTCGACACGCCGACCACCGGACAGGTGCAACTCGACGGCAAGAAGGTGCGCGAACCCGGCCCCGACCGCGGCATGGTGTTCCAGTCCTACACGCTGTTTCCGTGGCTCACGGTCGCCGAGAACATCGCCTTCGGCCTGCGCGAAAAAGGCATGCCGCAGAGCGAGCGCCGCGCCGTGGTCGGCCAGTGGCTGGAGCGCATCGGGCTCACCGGTTTCGCCGATCATTATCCGAAGC
>JBQCFU010000700.1:0-14291 GCA_051958775.1 Pseudolabrys sp. | reverse complement strand
TCATCCGCGCTGCGCGCGCCAGCCAAGAGTTACAAGAGTTGACAGCCCGATGAATCCAGCACTGCCTAATTCCTACCGAAGCGGTCCCGACGAGCGCGGGCATTTCGGCATTTTCGGCGGGCGCTTTGTCGCCGAAACCCTGATGCCGCTGATCCTCGATCTGGAAAAGGCTTATGCCGATGCGCGCCGCGATCCGGCGTTCCAGCGCGAGATGGATGGCCACCTCAAGACCTTCGTCGGCCGGCCGTCGCCGCTTTATTTCGCCGAGCGCATGACCGCGCATTTGGGCGGCGCGAAAATCTACTTCAAGCGCGAGGAGTTGAACCACACCGGCGCGCACAAGGTGAACAACGTGCTCGGGCAGATCATGCTCGCGCGCCGCATGGGCAAGAAGCGTATCATCGCCGAAACCGGCGCCGGCATGCATGGCGTTGCCACCGCGACCTTGTGCGCGCGGTTCGGCCTCGACTGCATTGTCTATATGGGCGCGGTCGACGTGGCGCGGCAGGAACCCAACGTGTTCCGCATGAAGATGCTCGGCGCCGAAGTGCGGCCGGTGCAGTCCGGCACGCGCACGCTCAAGGACGCCATGAACGAGGCGCTGCGCGACTGGGTCACCAATGTCGCCGACACGTTCTACTGCATCGGCACCGTGGCGGGACCGCATCCCTATCCGATGATGGTGCGCGATTTCCAGTCGATCATCGGCCAGGAAACCCGCGTGCAGATGCAGGAGGCGGAAGGCCGCCTGCCGGATTCACTCGTCGCCTGCATCGGCGGCGGCTCCAATGCCATGGGGCTTTTCCATCCCTTCCTCGATGACCGGCAGGTGGAGATCTACGGCGTCGAAGCCGCGGGTCACGGCCTCACGGGTCTGCATGCGGCGTCGATCGCGGGCGGCCGTCCCGGCGTCTTGCACGGCAATCGCACCTATCTCTTGATGAGCGAAGACGGGCAGATCCAGGACGCGCATTCGATTTCCGCCGGCCTCGATTATCCCGGCATCGGTCCCGAGCATGCGTGGCTGCACGATGTCGGCCGGGTGAATTTCCTGTCCGCGACCGATGACGAAGCCGTGGCCGCGCTGCAACTCTGCTCGCGGCTCGAGGGCATCATTCCCGCGCTCGAATCCGCGCATGCGCTGGCGCAGGTGGAAAAGATCGCGCCGCAGAAGCCGAAGGATCACCTGATGGTGGTCAACATTTCCGGCCGCGGCGACAAGGACCTTGCTTCGGTCGCGCAATATCTGGCGGAGCGGGCATGATCGACCGGCAGAAGCTGATCGGCTGGATCATCCTGCTCTGGTCCGGCGGTTACATCTTCTATCTGCTCAAGGCGCATCTGCTGGTGGCGGGGCCGCCGATCGAGCGCAGGGAGTGGGTCTATCTGATCATGTCGCTGGTCGGGCTGGTGCTCGGCACGCTCAATGTGCGCATGGCGGCAGCACGGCTGCGCGGGGACAAAGTCGTCTGGTCCAAGTCTGCTCTCAACAAGTCCGCCGCGAATTCCAACACGCCCGCGAAAAAAGCGGGCAAAAAGACCGACAAGAAATCCGATAAGCAAAAATGACTCGTATCGACACGACATTCGCTTCGTTGAAATCCGCAGGCCGCCCCGGTCTCGTGACCTTCGTCATGGCCGGCGATCCCGATCATGAGACGTCGGCGGCGATCATTGCCACATTGCCGGGTGCCGGCGCCGACGTGATCGAACTCGGCATGCCGTTCACCGATCCAATGGCCGATGGTCCCGCGATCCAGGCTGCGGGCCTGCGCGCGTTGAAAGCCGGCGCGACCCTGCGGCGGACGCTGGAGCTGGTGCGCGGCTTTCGCAAGAACAACAACACGACGCCGATCGTGCTGATGGGTTACTACAATCCGATCTACGTCTATGGCGTCGACAAATTCCTGGTGGATGCCAAGGAGGCTGGTGTCGATGGCCTGATCGTTGTCGACCTGCCGCCTGAGGAAGATGCGGAGTTGTGCCTGCCGGCGCTGAAGGCAGGCTTGAACTTCATTCGTCTCGCGACGCCGACCACTGACGACAAGCGGTTGCCTGCGGTGCTCGCGAATACGTCCGGCTTCGTCTACTACGTCTCGATCACCGGCATCACCGGCTCGGCCGCGCCCGACGCCAACAAGGTGGCGGCAGCGGTCCAGCGCATCAAGCGGCACACGCAGTTGCCGGTCGCGGTCGGCTTCGGCGTGAAGCAGGCGTCGCAGGCGCGTGATATCGGTGCGGCAGCGGACGCGGTGGTGGTCGGCTCGGCGCTGGTCGATACGATCCGCGCGCACCTTACCGCCGATGGTGCGCCGGGACCGGAGACGGTGTCGGCCGTGGCTGCCCTGGTATCCGACCTCGCCGCCGGGGTGAAGGCTGCGCGCTCAAAGTAGAAGCTTAACTATTTCAATAACTTAACCTTTTGCGCGCGGGGTTATTTTCCGCCGCAATCCGGCCTATATAGTCGTCCGCATGAACTGGATATCGAACGTCGTCCGCCCGAAGATTCGCAGCATCCTCAATCGCCGCGAAACGCCGGAAAATCTCTGGATCAAATGTCCGGAGACGGGTCAGCTCGTCTTCTACAAGGATGTCGAGGCGAACCAGTTCGTCATTCCGGCGTCGAACTATCACATGCGCATGAGCGCGACGGCGCGGCTCAAGTCGCTGTTCGATGACGGCAAATATGAAGAGATCGTCTGGCGCGACGTGCCGGTCGATCCGCTGAAATTCCGCGACGAGCGCAAATACGCCGACCGCCTCAAGGATGCGCGCACCAAGACCGGCATGCAGGATGCGGTGAAGACCGGCATCGGCGCGCTCGACGGTCTGCCGGTTACGGCCTCGGTGCAGGATTTTGACTTCATGGGCGGCTCGCTCGGCATGGCGGCCGGCGAAGCGTTCGTCAGCGCTGCCGAAGCAGCGGTGTCGCGCAAGACGCCGTTTATCATGTTCGCGGCGTCGGGCGGCGCGCGGATGCAGGAAGGCATCCTGTCGCTGATGCAGCTGCCGCGCACCACGGTTGCGGTGCAGATGCTGCGTGAAGCCAAGCTTCCTTACATCGTCGTGTTGACCAACCCGACCACGGGCGGCGTTACCGCGTCCTATGCGATGCTCGGTGACGTGCATATCGCCGAGCCCGGCGCGCTGATCGGTTTCGCTGGTCCGCGTGTGATCGAGCAGACTATCCGCGAGAAGCTGCCGGAAGGCTTCCAGCGCTCGGAGTTCCTCGAAGAGCATGGCATGGTCGATATGGTCGTCCATCGTCATCAGTTGCGCAGCACGCTGTCCAATGTCTGCCGGTTGTTGATGCGTGCGCCGGTGGCGAAGCCGCGCAAAGTCGCGCCGCAACTGCCCGCACACGCTTAATCTCCCAGACACCCGCCATGGCCACAGTCGAGACGATCGTCGAGCGGCTGACGGCGCTGCATCCCAAGCTCATTGATCTGTCGCTCGACCGGATGTGGCGCATTCTTGCGGCGCTCGATCATCCGGAGCGCAAGCTTCCGCCGGTGATCCATGTGGCCGGCACCAATGGCAAAGGCTCGACCGTCGCGTTCCTGCGCGCGATCCTCGAAGCGGCCGGCTTGTCGGTGCACGTCTATTCGTCGCCGCATCTCGTCAACATCAATGAGCGCTTCCGGCTCGGCGCACCGGACGGCGGCAAGCTGGTGTCCGACGCGGCGCTGGCGCAGGCTCTTGAAGAATGCGAGCACGCTAACGGCGGCGCGCCGATCACCGTCTTCGAGATGACCACGGCGGCTGGCATGCTGCTGTTCTCGCGCAACCCCGCTGACGTGCTGGTGATGGAAGTCGGGCTCGGCGGCCGACTCGATGCGACCAATGTCATCGACAAGCCGTTGATCAGCGTCATCACGCCGATCTCGATCGACCACACTGATTTCCTCGGCGACACCATCGCGGCCATCGCCGGCGAGAAGGCCGGCATCATTAAACGCGGCGTGCCGGTGGTTTCCGCGGCGCAGCCGCGCGAAGCGCTGGCGGTGATCGAGCGGCAGGCTGCGCGGCTGTCGGCGCCGGTGGCGGTTGCCGGGGAGCATTTTACCGTGACCGGCGAGCACGGTCGCCTTGTTTATCAGGACGACGCGGGTCTGCTCGATCTGCCGGCGCCAAAACTGTTCGGCCGACACCAGTTCGACAATGCCGGTCTCGCGATTGCGACTTTGCGCGCGCTCAAGGATTCACTGCCGGTGCCGCCAGTGGCGTTCGAGTTTGGCGTCGCCAAGGCGGAATGGCCGGCGCGGCTGCAACGGCTCACCCATGGGTCGCTGGTGCAGCATATTCCGCCCGGCAGCGAACTCTGGCTCGACGGCGGCCACAATGCCGACGGCGGGCGCATCACCGCGGCGGCGCTGGCGGATTTCGAGGAGCGCGTGTCGCGCCCGCTCGTCATGATCGTCGGCATGCTGCAGACGAAAGATTGCAGCGGCTTCCTGCGTAATTTCTCCGGGCTCGCGCGGAGGGTGATCGCCATACCGATCCCGGACCAGCCGAAAAGCATGACCGCGGAAGCACTCGCGGATGCGGCGCGCGGCGTCGGGCTTACCGCGACGACCCGCGACACGATTGTCGAAGCGTTGGAGACAGCGGCGAAGTTCGAGTTCTCTCCGCCCCCGCGTATTCTCATTGCCGGCTCGCTCTATCTCGCCGGCGACGTGCTGAAGCAGAACGGCACGCCGCCGACCTGACATCTACTTCAGCAGCGTCATGAGTTTGGCGCGCTTCTGTTTCACCTGATCCATGGTGCATTGCTGCGGCGCCTTGTCCGGTCGCCAGCGCAGGATGCTGGTTCCATGGCGGAAGCGCCCGCCGGAGAAATGGTCGTAGCAGACCTCGATGACGAGCTTCGGCTTGAGCGGCTGCCAGTCTGCCGAGCGCTTGGTCGACCACCGGCTCGGGCCGCCCGGTTTGTCGCCGCTGAAGCCTTCGCCGCCCATCAGCGGTTTCAGCTTCTTCGTCAAGGCGGGTTTGTCGGCATCGGCGATCGCTGAAGTGAAGCCGACGTGATTGAGCAGGCCGTCCTTGTCATAGAGGCCGAGCAGCAGCGAACCGACCACGCGCGTGCCTTCGTTGTAGCGAAAACCGCCGACCACGCAGTCCGCGCTGCGATAGTTTTTGATCTTCTGCATGCCGCTGCGATTGCCGTGCTGATACGGCAGGTCCGTGCGCTTGGCGATGATGCCGTCGAGCGCCGAGCCGACCTTGCTCAGCCATTTGCGAGCGTCGGTCAGCCGCAGCGTCGCTGGCGATAGCCGGACCCGGCCGCTCTTTTTAAAATTCCGCTTGGCGAAAGTTTCCAGCTTTGGTCGCCGCTCGCCGAGTGTGAGCGTCTCGATCCGTTCGTCTCCATCGTCCAGCAGATCGAACACGATCAGCAGCGCCGGCATTTCCTTCGCCAGTCTCTGGATACGGCTGGCAGCCGGATGAATCCGTTGCAGCAGATCGTCGAACGAGAATCCACCGGCCTGCGGCACGACGATCTCGCCATCGAGTGTGAAGTGTTTGGTGCGCAACGCGAGGAGCGCATCGACGAGTTCGGGGAAATACCGCGTCAGCGGCCGCCCGCTCTTCGACTGCAGAACGACGCTGTCACCTTTGCGGGTGGCGAGGCAGCGGAAGCCGTCCCACTTCGGCTCATATTGCCAGTTGTCGCCGGTCGGGATCGTATCGACCGAAAGCGCCTCCATCGGAGCGCGGGGCTTGGCGGGTGGACGGCTGGCTGGTTTTTGGGAGCGCTTCGGCATCGTGCGGGATTCCGATGGGACCCTGCACCAACGCAAAACGGCCGGCTTTGGAGCCGGCCGTCATTGCAAAAAAAAGATGTCGCGAAAATCGATCGTCTCGCTCGCGGGTAAGGACCCGGACGAGATCCACTGCTGCAGCTTCGCCTTCGGCGCAGCGCCGACCTGGCGCGAGGCGATTTCGCCGTCCTTGAACATCATCAGCGTCGGGATCGACATGATGCCGTACTTGGCCGCAGTGTTCGGGTTCTCGTCTACGTTCAGCTTGACGATCTTCACCTTGTCGCCGAGCGCGCCGGAAATCTCGTCCCGCGCCGGCGCGATCATCTTGCAGGGGCCACACCATTCGGCCCAGACATCGACAACGACCGGGCCGGATGCCTTCAACACGTCCGCTTCAAAGGTCGCGTCCGTCACCTTGCCGACCGCCATGGCTCACCTCGTTGTTCTTGGGCAAAGGGTTATTGGGGAAGGGGGGGACTCGCCCCGTCTATCGGACGCAAAACCTATGAATGGTGGCGGGTACCGTCAAGACAGCCAAAAGCGGGGTCACGCGGAGGTGACGAGGGCCACGGCGGCGTCCATCTCGGCGGCGGAAACCTCAACGATTTCAGCGGTATCCACCCAGATCAGAACGGCGCGGACGGCCTTGCCGGGATAAAGGCGCTGGAGCACGGCACGGTAGAGGCCGAGCTGGCGGATATAGGCTGGCGGATGGGCCTTCGGCCGCCCGGTCTTGAAGTCGCCGATCAGCACGGTGTCGTCGGTGACGGCGAGGCGGTCGATCTGTCCGTTGACGCGGACCGGCGGCAGGGTTCCGACGATGGCGACTTCGGCGCGGCTCCCCGGCGCAAACAGCGGGACGAAGCGCGGCTCCGTCAGGATCGCCAAAACGCGCTGCGCGATGGCCGCGCGGTCTTCTTCGCTCCAGTCCTTGCAGGCGCGTGCCAGATAGGCCCGGGCGGCGGCCTCACGTGTCCCGGCCGGGACATCGGGCAGCGATTGCATCAGGCGGTGAACCACGATGCCACGCTGTCGCGCCTTGCGCGCGGCATCCTGATTCTCGCCCGCGCGCGGTGCGACATCGTCGTCGTCGCTGTCGGACGGCGAGACGAGCCGGATTGCGGGGGTACGCGCCGGCGCCGGCTGGATCAGCCATGCGGGAACGTCCGCGGCTGCTGCCGCCGATGGCGCGGTCCTGACTTCGCCGGTCGGCATCTCGCCGTGGCGGAAGCGCAGCACCGGTTCGCCGTCGTCGCCGGCTTCCTCGACCGCCAGCGGCGTCAGCGCTTCGGCCACCAGATCGTACCAGCAACCGGGAGCGCGCTTGTTCTTGCCTTCCGCGCCGCAGATCACCAGCCGGTCGGCGGCGCGTGTCATCGCGACGTACAACAGCCGACGATGTTCGTCCTCGGCGAGCTGCTGCGCGGCGACGCGGGCGGCGGCGGTTGCCGTGTCGTCGTCGTCCTTGCGCGGCGCCCAGACGATGGGTGACGGCGCATCGGGAACGGCGGAGGCCAGCGCCAATGTGAGCAGCCTAGGCTGCCGCGACGGATGACCGGCCGGTGGCGACAGCGTGTCGGGCAGGAACACGACCGGTGCTTCGAGCCCTTTCGCGCCGTGCACGGTCATGACGCGGACTTCGTTGCGCTCCATCTCGAGATCGCGTTTCACATCGGAACTGGCCGTACGAATCCAGTTCACGAAGCCCTGCAGCGACGGCGTCATCCGCCGCTCATAGTCGAGCGCGAGATTGAGGAATTCGTCGATCGGATCGGCCGCTTCCTGTCCGAGCCGTGTGAGAAGGTTGCGGCGGCCGCGCTCGGCGCCGAGCACGCGGGCGAAAAAGTCATACGGCGAATGCGTCGCGGCGACCGCCGCCAGCCGGTCGTACCGCGCCAGCGCCGCGGTGAATGCTTCGTTCTGCGCGGCTTTCTCGCGCAGCGCCGCGATCAGCGTGCCCTTGCGCTGATAGGCGAGATCGTAAAGCTGCTGCTCGCTGATGCCGAACAACGGACTGCGCAGCGCCGTCGCCAAAGCCAGATCGTCATCCGGCAGCAGGATCGCGTCGGCGAGCACCAGCAGATCCATGATGGCGATGTGCTCGGTCAGCACCAGCCGGTCCGCGCCCGCGACAGGGATGTCCGCGAATTTCAGCGCGCGGATGATCGCTTCGAACAGCGGCCCGCGATTGCGCACCAGCACGATGATGTCGCGCGGCTCGATGACATGGCGCTCCGCCCCGTCGCCGACCTGTTCGCCGCGTTCGCGCCAGGTCTTGATGGTTCGTGCGATCCGTTGCGCGAGCTGCACGCGCGGGCTGGTTTCCGCATCGGTATCGAACGGCGCATCCCAGCCTTCCTTGTCGGCGCGCGACGCCGGCTGCGCCGTTTGCCAGATCTCGACCAGGCCGGGCGAACTGCCCCGGATGGCGGTGTGCACGGTGTGGGTCGGATCGGCGGTGAGGCCGCGATGCGCTTCCGGCCGCTTGAACACCGTATCGACCGCCTGCAGAACGGTCGTCACCGAGCGGAACGAATAGTCGAGCGGCACGGTCTCGAACGGCAGGCCGCTGTTCTGGTACTGCTGTTCGAAGCGCCGCTTCATCTCGGAGAAGCTGCGCGGGTCAGCGCCCTGGAACGAATAGATCGATTGCTTGTCGTCGCCGACGGCGAAGATCGAGCGATTCACCATCCGCGCGCCGGCACCGGCGGTGAATTCCGACACCAGCCGCGTCACGATCTGCCATTGCCGGGGGCTCGTGTCCTGCGCTTCGTCGATCAGCACATGGTCGATGCCGGAATCGAGCTTGTAGTGCACCCACGCTGCATCGGTCCGATCGAGCAGGGCAACGCTCTTGTCGATCTGATCGTCGAAATCGAGCAGGCCTCGCCGCTCTTTCTCGCTGCGGTACCGGGTGATCACTTCAGTCGCCAGCGTGAGCAGCGCCATGGTGCGGTCGCAGCAGGCCACGGCGCGGCGTTTGGCGAGGAGCGATTCAAGCCGGGATGCTTCGTCGGCCAGACGGTCGCAGAATTGCGGATCGATTTCGCGGATTGCCTTGGTGGCGAGCGATTTGCGCGGTCCGTCCTTGGTGAAGAAAATAGAGCAGTAAGCATCGATTTGCGCATCTCCGCCTGCTGCGCTGGCGGCGTCGAGGCGGGTCGCTTGCGTCTGATCGTTCTTCGAGCCTTGCCGGAATGTCGCCGCGGCACTCGCCCATGACGACGACGGGAAATAGGGACCTTCGACGATTTCCCGAGCCAATGTTTCAGCGGTATCCGTGGCAGCGATGCCCAGCGCGCCGCAGAGTTGCGTAGCCACCGAATCGATGCTGCCGGCATGCTCGACCCAGCGCAGGATCGCGTTCCGCTTGCCGATGGCGTCGCGGACGATCTCGCGGAACGACTGATCGCTCGATGTTTCGATGGCGAGCGTCAGCGCATCGTGCAGCGGCCCGGCTTGCTGCTGCGCGGCCTCAAGCAGCACCGCCATGGTCATGCGGTCGAGCAGCTCGGTTTCGCCGGCCTCGTCGAGCACCTCGAAGCGCGCGGCGACGTCGGCCTCGAAAGGGAATTGGTGCAGGAGTCGCGTGCAGAAGGCGTGGATGGTCTGCACTTTCAGACCGCCCGGCGTTTCGAGTGCGGAGGCAAACAGCCGCCGCGCACGCGCGCGCATCACCGCGTCCGGCTTGCGCCGGGACAGCTTGCTCATCTCGCGATCGAGCGCCGCGTCGTCGAGCGCGGTCCAGCCGGCAAGGATCGCGAACACGCGGTTTGCCATGTTCGCAGCGGCGGCCTTGGTGAAGGTGAGGCAGAGGATCTTTGCCGGGTCGGTCCCCTCCAGCAGCAGGCGCACCACGCGTTGCGCCAGCACATAGGTCTTGCCCGAGCCGGCATTGGCCGACACCCAGGCGGACACGCCCGGGTCCGACGCCTTGCGTTGCGCTTCGTCGACGCGGGACGGGACGATGAGGCTCATTCGTCGTCTCCGCCGTCGCCGAGCGACCATTCCTTGACTCGGGCGAGGTGATCGTAATCGCCATAGCTGGTCTTCCACATTGGATGCACCAGCGAGCGATAAGGCGTCTCCTCATTCTCGAATTGCGCGATCACGCCGGTGAGACGCGACAGCGCGCGATCCGCATGATCATCAGTCTCGCCGCCTTCCCTGAATTTGATGATGCTTTCTTCGCCGGCCGGCGAGCCGCCTTTGAGCGAGACATAGACAAGATCGGCGACCGAACCGCCATCCGGGATCGCCGCGAATCCTTTCTGCCGGAGGATCGCGGCTTCCAGCGTCAATTGCGGCGCGAGGCCCGTGCGCACCTGCTTCTCGGTTCGCTTGGCACCGGTCTTGTAATCAAGGATGGCGAAGCGCCCATCGGCCAATCGCTCGATGCGATCGGCGCGTGCGGTCAAAGTGAATATGCGGTCGCCAACCGGAATCTTGATGCGGCCGTCGATCTCGGCGTGCAGCGCTTTCAGGTTTTCACGCCGGCCGATATCCCACGCCGCAAACCAGTCGGCGATGCGCAGGAAGCGGGGCCACCAGAATGCGCGTGCTTCGGGAAACGCATCGAGCCGCGCAAATCCGGCAGCGCCGAGTGCAGTCAGTTCCTGTACCGCATGATCCGGTAACGCCGCCGAGAATTTTGCGGTGAAGTCGCCCACGGCCTGATGGATGACGGTGCCGCGATCGCGCACGCCCGGCGGTGTGTCGATGGCGTCGAGCACCGGCAGCTTCAGGATATAGCGCGCATAGATCGTGTAGGGGTCGCGCAGCCAGTGTTCGATCGCGGTGACGGAGAGCTGTGTCGGTCGCGCGTCGCGCGGCGGTCGCGGCTCCGGGCGCTTTTCCGGCGTGACGGCGATGGGATGATCGAGATGACGGGCGAACTGGAGATAGCGTTCGCCGCGCTCGCGCGCTGCGTGCCAGGCATCGTTGCCGGCGAGCGCCGCGATACGTTGCAGGAAGCGGGACATCACGGTCGGTGCGCCGGCGAGTTTCGCCGGCCGGGTGAGGAACACGTCGGGCGCGCCGAGGGCCTGCGTGAAGTCGTGTGCGGACAGGCCGATGCGACGCTCCGGCAGATCGAGTCCAAGATCGTGGCGCATCGGCCGGCTCAGCCACGGATCGCTGCGCGGCTCCGGCGGCCAGACGCTTTCGATCAGCCCACCCAGTACGATGCGGTCGACCTGCTGCAGGCGTGCTTCCAGCGGGCCGAAGATGCGGATGCGCACGCCCGGGAGTTCCGGCTTGCGCACGACCCGATCGGCGATGCTGGTGCGGAACAGCTCCGCATAGTCGGCGAGCGGCATCAGAAAGCTCGCCGTGTGCTCGGTGTCGAGCATGTCGTCAAAGGCGCGCGCGAGATCGCGTCCGCCGAGCGCGACGAACAAAGGCAGCGCGCCGCTTTCGTCTACAGCGAGTTTGTCCAGACAGGCGCGGTGCTGCGCCAGTAACAGAGCAAAGCTCTGCGGCGCGTGTTTTTGCGTGAGGGTTTCGAGCGGCGCCAGCGCCGTTGTCAGCGCACCGATCAGGGCATTGGCTTGCTCGATCTGTTCAGCGGACAATCGCCGGCGCGGATCGCTGGCATGGATGATGCCCGGCGTCGCCAGCGAGGCGTGCAGATCCTTCAGCGCATGCGCCAATCCCGCGGTACCGCGCTGCGGACGCGGACCGCGCAGCAATGCACATTCCAGCGCGGCGAT
This sequence comes from Pseudolabrys sp., assembly GCA_051958775.1. Lineage (GTDB taxonomy): Bacteria > Pseudomonadota > Alphaproteobacteria > Rhizobiales > Xanthobacteraceae > Pseudolabrys. The sequence continues at coordinate 2,815 of JBQCFU010000700.1, read as the reverse complement.
GGCCTCGCGCCATCCGTTGTCAGCGCGCCCGAGCCGCAGCAGTGGATGCTTGAGCAAAGCGAGCAGCGTCACCGGCTCGGCGCCGTCGAGTGCCGTCTCCGCAGCGAGCCGCGCGAAAATGCCGGCCGGCGTGTCGGCGAGCGAATCGCCGCCGGAATCGTCCACCGGCACTGCCCAGCGTTCCAGCGCCGCTGCGACCCGCCGGGCCAGCGCGCGGTCGGGCGTCACCAGCGCTGCGGTCAGCTTTGGATTGTCCGCCGTTTCGCGCAACGCAACGGCGATTGCCAGCGCTTCTTCCTCTGCGGTCGCAGCTTCGATCACGGTGACGCCGGAAAGCGGTTCGGCGGTGGAATGCGTCGCCAGCCAGCCCTGCCACTGTTCGGTGGTGGCAGCGGGCCGCATCGCTTCCGAGACGAAGGCTTCACGGCCGTGTGGTGCCGGTGTGCCGAGGATTCGCACGGCATCGCGGCGCACGCCGATGTGCTGCAGCAGGCGATGCATGGCGAACTGCGCGTGCGCCGACGCAGGCATGCCGCCGTCATGCGGCTCGCGCTTGCCGTCGCCGCCGATCATGGCCCATGACGGTTCGTCGAGATGCGTGTCGAGGCCGGGCAACACCACGGCGCCCTGCGGCAATCGTGCGATGGCGGCAAGCAGATCGGCGGTAACCGGCATTGAGCCGGTCGAACCCGCGGCAATCACCGGTGCGTTGCTGGTTGCCAGTCGCGCGATCTCGCCCTGGATCAATCGTTCGCGGCGCACCGCTGCTTCGATGCGGCCAAGCTCTGCCAGTTGCTGCGGCCAGTAGCTGCGGGCGATCTGCAGGAAGCCGAGCGTCTTCTGCCAGTATTCGTCGAAATTCTCCGGGACCAGCGCGTCAAGCCTGTCCCACGTCACGCGACGTGTCGTCATGTCGTCGATCAGCCGCGCCAGCCCGTTCGCGAGTTCGAGCATCGCGGCCGGGGTATTGGCGATCAGCGGCGTGTTGCCAGAGCCGGCGATGCGTGCCGCCCAGTCGGCGATCGGCCGCAGCAGCAGGAGCCGCCGCTCGAAATCGGTGAGCGATTCCGGCAGATCGAGCGCCAGCGAGGCGAGGTCGCCGCTGCCGGCGCTCGCGAATACGATCTCGTCTTCGTCGACATCGCCGATCGGCACGATGCGCGGCAGGATCGCCGCGTCGCCGAGATGCGCAAGGAAGGTGTCGCGCGCCAGCCGGCAGGCGCGCCGTGTCGGCAGATAGAGCGTGGCACTGGCGAGCGCGAGCGGATCGCGTCCGGCTTGTCCCGCGGAAAATCCGGGCACCACATCGCCACGCAGCAGCGCGTCGACCAGCACGTCGAGAAACGGCGCCGAGGCGGGAATGGTGTAAAGGCGAGGCTTAACGCCGGTCATGCCGACAAGATATCGGCTCGGGCGCGGTCCGTTACAAGGTCAAATCGCCGGCCTGGTTTTTCAGGTCAGTTTCCCGAGCCGAAAATGCGGGGCTCAGGTCTGAGTGCTGGCGGCGATGGCTGCTTCGGCAGCGCTGATCGCCTCGGGCGTGCCTACATGCATCCACACGCCGTCGAGCCGCAGGCCGAACAGACGGCCGGCTTCGATAGCGCGGTCGAACAGCACGGTCAGCGCAAACTCCCCCTGCGGTGCGTCGCGGAACAGCGCCGGCGACAGCATCGCCGCGCCGGCGAACACGAACGGCACGACCTTGCCCTCCTGCCGGTAAGTGAGCCGGCCGTCGGCGCCCATGGTGTAGTCGCCGCGGCCGTCATAGCCGATGCTGGTCGACACCGGCGCCAGCAGCAGCAGCGCGTCCATGGTGGCGGGATCGAAAGCCTCGATCAGCCGGTCGAGATTGGGCCGTGTGCCGTCGATCCAGATCGTGTCGGAGTTGAGATGCAGGAACGGCGCATCGCCGAGCAGCGGCAGCGCCTTGACCACGCCGCCGCCGGTGCCGAGCACGTCGTTGCGCTCGTCGGAAATGGTGATCGCCGGCTTCGCGCCCTGGGCCTGACGTTCCTTGAGATGCTGTTCCAGTACATCGGCGAGGTAGTGCACGTTGACGACGGCCTCGGCGACGCCGGCATCCGCCAGCCGGTCGAGCACGTGATCGATCAGCGGGCGGCCCGCGACCGGCACCATCGGCTTCGGCCTGTCGTCGGTCAGCGGCCGCATGCGCGTGCCATAACCGGCGGCGAGAACCATGGCGCTGTGCGGGATGGTGGAAGAAGGGGACATCGGTTTCCCTAGATGGTCTTCAAGGCCGGCACGCTGGCAGCGTACCAGGATTTCAGGCTGCTCAGCGCCGGATGCGCGAGCGCGCGTTGCAGATAATTCCATATGCGCGGGATATGACGCAGATATTGTGGCTTGTGGTCGCGGCGGTCGAGTCGCGCGAAGATCCCGAGAATTTTTGTCGCACGCTGCGCCGCCATCACCGAATAAAGTTCGGCGAACGCCGCGGCGTCGAAAGTCGGATCGCTGTCATGGCGCGTGCGCAGATAACGCGACAGCAAGGCCAGTTCGAGTTTTTCCGGCACGTCGACACGCGCATCGTGCAACAGCGAGGCGACATCGTAGGCGGCGGGTCCGATCACGGCGTCCTGGAAATCGAGTAGGCCGACGCGGGCGATGCCGCTGCGCGCCGGCAGCCACATCAGGTTCGGTGAATGGAAGTCCCGCAGCACCCAGGTCGTCTGCGTATCGATCAGCGGCTGCAGCAGGTCGCGCCACAGCGAGAGGAAGGTGTCGCGGCGTGCTTCCGACAGCGGCGCGTTGAGCATCGGCAGATACCATGCCGGCAGGAGCTCAAGTTCGATCA
>JBQCFU010000699.1:0-2311 GCA_051958775.1 Pseudolabrys sp. | reverse complement strand
AGACCCCACGCGGCAAACACGCTGGTGCCGTGCGCCGACTGCTCGCAATAAGTCGCAAAGCCAATGCCGATGCGGCGCCCGTCAGGCTCGCCTTGCTTCTGGCGGGCACGCCATTTGTCGAAGTCGATGTCCTGGCGGACTGCCAGAAGGCTCTTTGGATAATCGCCGCTGTCGTAATGCTTACGCGCAACGTTGTTGTACGGCATCGCCTGCGGCTGCACGAGATTCTCGTTGCGAACCTCCCACGGCTCGCGGCCGACCTTGCGGGCGATCGCATCCATCATCAATTCGATGGCAAAGCAGACGCTGGTGCGCGCCACGCCACGATACGGCAGGAAGCCGGGCTTGTTGGTCGCCACGCAGTAAGTCTTGCAACGATAGCCGCGGAAATCATAGGGACCCGGCAGATTGCCGGTCGCCTGCCCCGGCTCCAGCGCCACCGTGAACGGCCAATTCGAATAGGCACCGCCATCGATCGTGATCTCCGCGTCAAGCGCCAGCAGCCGGCCGCGCTCGTCGGCATATGCCTTGAGCTTGTAATGATGCTGGCGGCTATTGGCGCCGGCGATCAGATGCTCGCGCCGGTCTTCGACATAACGGAACGGCCGCTTGTGGGTGAGTGCGAGCCAGGCGACGCAGACCTCCTCGGGATGCAGCACGCATTTATAGCCGAAGCCGCCACCAACATCAGGCGAGATCACGCGGATCTGGCCTTCGCCCAGACCGAGCATTTCGGCAAGGCCGATGCGAATGACGTGAGGAACCTGCGTCGACGTGTAGACGATGAGCTGATCGGCGCGGTGGTCCCAGTCCGCGACGATGGCCTTGCCTTCCAGCGGCACCATGGCCTGACGCGACATATTGATCTCGCGCTCGACCACCACCGGGGCATTGCGCGCGCATTCCTCAAATCCGTTGTCGTAATTCAGCGTCAGAAAGAGATTGTCGTCCCATTCGTCGTGAACACGGGTCGCCGAGCGTCGTGCTTCGTGTGCATCGACGAGCGCCGGAAGTTCATCGAGGTCGACCTCGATCTGCTCACAAATGTCTTCGGCCACCGCGCGCGTCGGCGCGACCGCCATGGCCACCAATTCGCCCACGAAGCGTACTTTTCCATGCGCAAGCGGATGCTGTACCGAAATCTTGTAGTTCGGCACGGTGCACGGCGCCTCCATCGGCTTCACGCCAGTGAGATCGGCGGCGACGTAAACGGACGATTCAAGTCCCTGCGGCTTGGTAATGCCGCGCAACACGGCGTGCGCCAGGGGACTGCGCAGAAAGGCGACTTCGCTCTGATTGGGAAGAATGATGTCAGAGACATAATTGCCGCGGCCACGCATGAGCCGCGCGTCTTCCGTGCGCGGCACGCGCGCGCCGATGCCTTGACCTTTAACTTCCTGCTCCATCTCCGGACTCGATGGCTTGATCGACAAAAGAAAAGGCGCCGGCACGCCAGGCACGCCGACGCCTCGAATGTTACCAGTTGCCGGCGCCGAAACGGAAGGCGTCGAGCCGATATTCGGCCACGCGGAACCACTGGTTGGAAAGGTTCATGAACGCCTTCCAGTGCTCGTAGATTTTCTTGAAGTCGGCGTTTTTCGCGGACAGTTCGTCGAACGTTTCGATGGTCGCCTTATGACAGGCGTCGAGCACCGGCTGGGTGAACGCGCGCAGCTCCGTGCCGCCGGCGATCAGCCGCCGCAGCGCCGGCGGGTTAGCGGCGTCGTAGCGCGCCTGCATCAACAGATGCTGTTCATTGGCTGCGGTTTCGAATGCAGCCTTGAAGGACGGTGACAGCGCTTCCCACGCCTTGGCATTGACCAGCGTGGTGATCATCGCCGAGCCTTCCCACCATCCCGGCGTATAGTAGTACTTCGCCACCTTGGCGAATCCGAGCTTCTCGTCGTCGGCGGGGCCGTTCCATTCGGCTGCGTCGATCGGGCCGCGCTCCAGCGAAGGATAGATGTCGCCGGGGGCGATCTGCGTCGGTACCACGCCGAGCTTCTGCATCACCGTGCCGCCGAGGCCGCCGATGCGCATACGCAGCCCCTTGAGATCGTCGACGGTCTTGATTTCCTTGCGGAACCAGCCGCCCATCTGCACGCCGACGTTTCCGCACGGGAAATTCAGCACGTCCTCCTTGCGGAAGACTTCGCGCAGCAGTTCGAGCCCGCCGCCGTAGTAGAGCCAGGCGGCCTGCTGGCGGGTGTTACCGCCGAAGGCGACGCCGGAGTCAAACGCATAAACCGGATTCTTGCCGAAATAGAACGTCGACAGGGTATGACCGCATTCGACGCTGTTCTTGGAAACC
>JBQCFU010000698.1:0-5852 GCA_051958775.1 Pseudolabrys sp. | reverse complement strand
GGCCGCACAGCGAGGCCGCGTGCGCGACGTCGACGAACACGACTGACCGGGGCCGCTAGATCGGGGGCGCGCGCGCGCCGGTGGTCGGGTCCGGCTGGGCGCCGGCGTGAATGGCAAGCGTGGAGAAGCCCGGTGTTCGCTCTGTCATGATCAACCCTGAGTCGGCGCGGAGAAACGGTGCGCCGCGGAATGCGGCACAAGAGGTTATCAAATCAGGAGGCCGAGCCGTCAAGGCGGGGCAGGTTGCGTCTGCGTCGCAGGCATCCGGCAGGCTGAAACGGCTGCGGCCTGCGTACGCGGAGAAACGATCTGCTCGCGCGCTGCGGAAGGCTGTCGAGAGGCGCGCCGGGCCGCGACGCTCCTCAATCGTTGCCCTGCGCCATTTCTTCCTGCTGAGCGCGCTGCGCCGCGTCGGTAGCGTCCGTGGTGCCGCCGCTCATGGTGGTGCGGTTGAGCGACATGCGCTGCACGCCCTTGCCCATGACCTTGGCGCGCTTCGACGACAGAGTGCGGGAATTGACGCCGATCCAGGAGATTTCCGACGACAGGCGGCCGTATTCGATCTTCGGGCAGCGGTTCATCACCACCTGAATCCCGTTGTCCTCGGCAAGCTTGGCGGCTGCATCGTCGCGCACGGTGAGCTGCATCCAGATCACCTTCGGTTTCGGATTGAGCGTCAGCGCCTCCTGCACGATCCCCATGGCGTAGGGCGACGCGCGGAAGATATCGATCATGTCGATCGGCTCAGGGATATCCGCGAGCTTGCCGTAGATGCGCTGGCCGAGCAGGTCCTTGCCGGCCTGTCCCGGATTGACCGGGATCATCTTGTAGCCGCGCTCGAGCAGATACTTGAACGCGAAATAGCTCGGCCGATTTTCCTTCGGCGACACGCCGACCATGGCGATGGTCTTGGTGGTGTTGAGAATGCCGCGGATATACGCGTCCGCATAAGGAAGATCGTGGTTCATTCGTGAGGCTCGCCTGTCTTCTCCGCCAGCAATGCCCGCAGCCGGGCGTTTTCCTGCTGCAGGGCGCTGATCGTCTGTTGCACCGTCGCCATCGCCTCCGCGATATCCGCCTCGGAGAAGCGGGTCACGATGTGCGACGAGCAGTTGCTGTCCCAGGCATCGATCGTGAACAGGATGGCACGTTCCGGCCGCGCCTTGTAACCGACATCGACCAGTCTGGCGAGCAGATCGGGATCGTTGTCGACCACACGTGCACGGCCCCACAGCTTGACGCGCTGGCGGCGTGCGAAGTCGAGCAGGAACAGGAAGGCCCGGTCGCTCTCCGACAGATTGCCAAGCGTGATGTATTGGCGATTACCACGAAAATCGGCGAAGCCGAGCGTCCGTTCGTCTAAGACCTTGATGAAGCCCTTGGGGCCGCCGCGATGCTGGATATAGGGCGAGCCGGCGCCGGACACCGTGCCGAGAAAGGCTGTGTCCTGCAGCGCGATGAACTGCGCCAGTTCCGGCGAAACGGTGTTGGGAAAGCCCTCGGCGATGCGCTGCGCATAGGCTTTATCGGAGCCGCGTGCCGCCTGTTCGGCGCGCGCGGCCGGCGTGAAGACGAGATCGACGTTATCGGCCATTGCGCGTGAGCGCGATGAGGACGCCCATCGCACCAATGCCGGCGGCGACGGAAACCGCGGCGGTCATCACCGTTTGATCGATGCAGGCGGCGCCGCATTGCGCGAATTCCATGCCGGTGAGACCGGCGGTCAGCGCGACGCCCCAGGCCGAGCCGGCGATGAGCGAACGTGTCATCCACGAGCGCGTCATCCAGGTGGCGTGCGGCATGGCGAGTGCGAGAGCGACAGGGCGTTTCATCTCAGCAGTCCTCCGATCAACAATCTTCCGGATCAGCGGTCTTCCCAGGTGGGTTTGCGTTTATCGATGAAGGCGCAGATGCCTTCTTCGGCATCGCGCGCCATCATGTTCTCCACCATCACTTCGGACGCGTAGCGATAGGCGGCGGCAAGGCTCATCTCGGCCTGCCGGTAAAAGGCTTCCTTGCCGACCTTCACGGTGTAGCTCGACTTCGCGGCGATCTTGCGCGCCAAAGCGAGCGCGGCATCCATCTCCGCGCCGGGGGTGACGACGGAATTGACGAGACCGATCCGCTGCGCTTCGTCCGCCGGCACCATATCGCCGGTGAGCAGCATCGCCATCGCGTGCTTGCGCGACACGTTGCGCGACAAAGCGACCATCGGCGTCGAACAGAACAGCCCGATGTCGACGCCCGGCGTCGCGAATTTCGCGGCAGAGGAGGCGACGGCGAGGTCGCAACTGGCGACGAGCTGGCAGCCGGCGGCGGTGGCGACGCCGTGCACCACGGCGATCACCGGCTGCGGCATGGCGACGATCTGCTGCATCATCGCGCTGCAGGCGGTCATGATGGTCGCGAAAGAGGCGCGGCCGCCATCGGCATCGCTGCGCCGGGCGGTCAGTTCTTTCAAATCGTGCCCGGCGCAGAACGCCGGACCATTGGCAGCTAGAATGACGGCGCGCACGCTTTTATCGGCGGCGATGGCGGTGAGAGCGTTGGACAGGGCCGCCAGCATCGCCTCCGACAGCGCATTGCGCCGTTCCGGCTGGTTCAGCGTCAGCACCGCGATGCTGTCGCTTCGATGCATCAGCTGCGGGCCGGAGGTGGTTGTGCGGACGTCCTGAACGTTCATGCGAAAACCCGTCTCGAATCCGTCTTGCGGATTGTATATCGGCGCTCTCTCGTATTGCGCTTGAGCGGAAGCCGATAGTATCGGACCGAAGCACGCGGACGGGAGACCTTTCACATGGCGGTGCCGGCGTTGTCGGTCAAGGAGATGGAGACGTTTCTGCGGGGCGAGTTTCCGCAGGTGTTCAACGACGAAAGCGGCCTGACGATCGTCGATATCACTGCCGAACGCTGCCGGATCGCCCAGGCGTTCCGGCCGGAGTTCATCCGCCCGGGCGGCACGGTGTCCGGGCCGACCATGATGGCGCTCGCGGATTTCGCCATGTATGTCGGCATTCTTGCCGCCATCGGCCCGGTCGCGCTGGCGGTGACCACCAATCTCAACATCAATTTTCTCCGCAAACCGGCCCAGGCCGGGCTGATCGCGGATGTCCGTCTGCTCAAGCTCGGCTAGCGCTTGGCGGTGGGGGAGGTCTTGCTCTACTCGGAGGGCGAGGACGAGCCGGTGGCCCATGTGACCTCGACATATTCCATCCCGCCACGCTCTTAGGGATTGGTATTAAAATACCATTTTTTCAAATATCTGATTTTATTATGCTATTTGGCGTTCTGTGGCATTGACCGGATGCTGGCGGTTGCGTACACAGCCGCGCAACGACAGCCGTGGGCTCGCGGCGTCCGGATTCCTGTTCGAGCCCGAATTTCTCGCAGAATTGGATCCAAGGATCAGTTCCATGAAGACGTTTTCGGCAAAGCCCGCCGAGGTCGAGAAGAAGTGGGTCGTCGTCGATGCCTCGGGCGTCGTCGTCGGTCGGCTCGCGACCATGGTGGCGATGCGGCTGCGCGGCAAGCACAAGCCGTCCTACACGCCGCACGTGGATGATGGCGACAATGTCATCATCATCAACGCTGCGAAGGCCGTTCTGACCGGCCGTAAGCGCGACCAGAAGGTCTATTACCATCACACCGGTTTTCCGGGTGGCATCAAGGAGCGCACCGCCAAGGCGATCCTCGAAGGCCGCTTCCCGGAGCGCGTCGTCGAGAAGGCCGTGGAGCGCATGCTGCCGCGCGGGCCGCTTGGCCGCGTGCAGCTCGGCAATCTGCGCGTCTATCCCGGTCCGGATCATCCGCATGAAGCGCAGAAGCCGGAAGTCGTCGACTTCGCCGGCGCCAGCCGCAAGAACAAGAGGGCCGTGTAATGGCTGAGACCATGCAATCGCTCGACCAGCTGTCGACGCTGAAGACGGCCGCGCCGGAAGCGCCGGCCTATACGCAGAAGCTCGACAAGCAGGGCCGCGCTTATGCCACCGGCAAGCGCAAGAACGCGGTCGCCCGCGTCTGGATCAAGCCGGGCGCCGGCAAGATCATCGTCAACACCCGTCCGGTGGAGCAGTTCTTCGCCCGTCCGGTGCTGCGCATGCTGATCCAGCAGCCGCTGGTGACGGCCAACCGTCTCGGCCAGTACGACGTCATCTGCACCGTGTCGGGTGGCGGTCTGTCGGGCCAGGCCGGTGCGGTGCGCCACGGCCTGTCCAAGGCGCTGACCCACTTCGAACCGGATCTGCGCGGCGCGCTCAAGCGCGGCGGCTTCCTCACCCGCGATAGCCGCGTGGTCGAGCGTAAGAAGTACGGCAAGGCCAAGGCCCGCCGGTCCTTCCAGTTCTCGAAGCGCTGATCGCGTTATCGGTTTCGATCTTCGGCAAGGGGCGCTTCGGCGCCCCTTGTTTTTTTGCCCGACTGCCGGCGGGCATTGCCGACAGTTTTCAATAAAAACGGCGGTTTTCCGCAAGCCTTCGACAAACAGCATCCCGTATCTGTGAGACAGCCACCGTCTGCCCGCGTGGCAATCAGGGATGATCGTGGCTTCCGTTTCGGTGGCGAGTTCGACGTTCAGCATTCCGACGCTTTTGCTCGTCGGCATGGCGATCGCGGCGTTGCTCGGGGTGTTTCTGCTGCTGACCTGGTTGCAGGACCGGGCCATGCGCGCGCTTGCGTGGTGGAGCGCAGCCTATCTGATCGGCGGCGCCGCGATGGCGCTCTGGAATGTGCCGGACGACTGGTTGATCCCGTCGTGGGCGCCTGGAGCGCTGCTGTATCTCGCCTGCGGTATCGTCGTGAACGGGGTGCGTGTCTTTCATCACCGCCCGGTGCGCTATCTCGGCGCGTATTTCGTCACGGTCGTCTGGTTCGGTGTGAAGCAACTGCCGGGCTTAGAAGATGGCACCAGCCCGCGCCTGATCACGGGGGCGGTGATCGTCGCTGCCTATACCTTCCTGATCATGTTCGAGCTTCGTCACGATCGCCGCAAGGCCGGGCGTATGGCCGGACCGCGGTTCCTCGTGCCGATCACTCACGCGGCGATCTTTCTGCTCCCGGTCGCGCTGAACGAGATGTTCCCGGGGCCGCTGCATGAAGTCTTCGCGCGTACGTGGTTTCAGTTGTTCGCCATCGAGACGATCCTCTATGCGGTCGGCACCGCATTCATCGTGCTGCTGCTGGTCAAGGATCATCACGTCCAGATTCACAAGACCGCGGCTTCGACCGATCCACTGACCGGATTGTTCAACCGGCGCGGTTTTTACGAAGCGGCCGCCCAGTTGCGCGCGCGTGCGGCGAAGAAGCATGAGCCGGTCAGCGTGCTGATGTTCGATCTCGATCACTTCAAATCGGTCAATGACCGGTTCGGCCATGCGACCGGCGACGATGTGATCCATCGCTTTGCCCGCACTGCTGCCGACAGCATGCGGGCCGAAGATATCGTCGCGCGCCTCGGCGGCGAGGAGTTTGCGGCGATCGTCGCCGGCGGCGAGGACGTGGCGGCCCTGATCGGTGAACGCGTGCGCGGCAATTTCCAGGTCGCCGGTACGCACTTCAATGACATCGCCATCAATGCGACCGTCAGTGTCGGAGCCGCCTGCAGTCGAGAGCCGACGCTCGATCTGCATGTGCTGCTGGATCGCGCCGATGCAGCGCTTTATCAGGCCAAGAAGGGCGGGCGGAACCGTGTCACTGTCGCCGCCGAGCCGGAGCCGCATCCCGTCGCACGCCATATCGCGGCCGCACGCGCGGCGAAGCTGCCGGTGGTGCGCTCGCCATCGCTGGTGCCGGCCGCGGGCAACCCCCTTGCGGCGCAGTCCGCCCGCGTCTGATCGGCAAGATTCTATTTACCATTC
>JBQCFU010000697.1:0-2191 GCA_051958775.1 Pseudolabrys sp. | reverse complement strand
GTAGGTATGATCCGGAAAAGTGTGAAGTGGTTTTTCGACAAGATCATACCCAAAACAAAGGCCCTGCTGTTGCCGTGGAAACGCGCTAGATTGGCGGAATGATCCGGAATCGCAAACGATCCCTCGCGGGTGGAGATGCCGGTGCAATGGACCGATGAAGGCATCGTCCTCGGCACGCGCCGCCATGGCGAGAGCAGCGCCATCGTCGAGCTGTTGACGCGCGAACACGGCCGGCACCTCGGTCTCGTCCGCGGTGGTGCCGGCTCGCGGCTCAAGCCGATCCTGCAGGCCGGCAATACCGTGAGCGTGTTGTGGCGCGCGCGGCTCGAGGACCATCTCGGAAATTATACGGTGGAGGGGACGCAGCTGCGCGCTTCGTCGTTCTTCACGCTGCCGCATGCGATCTTCGGGTTGACGCATCTTGCTGCGCTGATGCGGCTGCTGCCGGAGCGCGATCCGCATCCGGGGCTGCATCTGGCGCTGGAGACGATCCTCGACTGCCTCGACGATGCGGTGACGGCGGCACCGTTGATCGCGCGGTTTGAATTCGAGCTGCTGGCGGAGCTTGGCTTCGGCCTCGATCTCTCTGCCTGCGCGTCCACCGGCGCAACCGAAGAACTCGTCTATGTCTCGCCGAAGTCCGGTCGTGCCGTGTCACGCAGTGCCGGTGCGCCGTGGGCCGACCGGATGCTGCGGCTCCCGGCGTTTCTCGGCGAAGAGACGTCGCAGCCGGATGCCACCCAACTGGCGGAAGGCTTCATCCTGACCGGGTTCTTCCTCAACCGTTATGCATTCGAGCCGCGCGGCATCGAAATGCCGGAAGCGCGCGCGCAGTTTCTTGCGGCGCTGGCGCGGCTCGGCACCACGCCGCGGCTTGCTGGATGATCCGTACCGGATGATGGGTGTTGCCATGATGCTCCGACGAGCTGTTCTTGCGTTCGCTCTCGTTGCTGCGGGGCAAGCCTTTGCGCAGACCAATCCGCCGCCGGAACTGCACCTGCATCAGTCCTATATCGAGGAGGTGACGCGGCCGACCAATCTCGACGTCAAGGATCCGCTGGCGGTGTTTGCGTATGTGTTCAATGCTTTGCCGCAGCGGGTGAAGGTCTATCCGACCGAAAACTATTTCTATTTCAGCTTCGTGCATCGCGGAGTGCCTTATGGCGGCAATATCAGGCTCGACGCCAGCAACCGCGATCAGGGCAAGGTGCAGTTCGGCTATTTCGAACAGACCACGGAATGGCTGGAAGACACGCCCACCATGTTCCGCGAACTCGACGCCAAGGACGGCGTGAAGCTGGAAAAGGTCGAGCGGTTTCTTTACCGGCTCACCTACAAGGACAAGAGCGTTCTGTTCGAGCTCAACGATCTGTCCAACGTCAAGCCGCCGGCCACCGCGGTTGCCCCGGGTGAGCAGTTCATCGGCCCGGTATTCGACGATTCCGGCATCCGCTTCTTCCTGATGTTCAATCCGGCGATCAAGAGCTTCCTGTTTGTGCTCGACGAGACGGTGCCGGTCGCCGATCAATTGCTGCCTAATCCGCGTCGCTCGCATCTGTGGATCGGCAAGCGTACCGGCTTCATCTATTACGCCGATCACCGGCTGAACCGGAAAATCCTCGTGGGTGTTTATGAAGACAATGTCCGGGTCAACAATTACTTCGACGGGCCGTTCGACCAGTTGCCGGACAATTTCATCGAAGGCGAAACGCTGCGCAACGCGCTCTTGCAGATCCAGCCGGACCTGAAAGGCCAGATCGATCGTTTCGGCGGCACGCCGGACGGTGAGGTGCGTTACATGATCTCGCCGTACCGCAACTATAAGGAAGAGCGCGAGTTCGATGCGCTGGATCGCTGCGCCACGCGGCGGGCCAAAGGCACCAGGCCGGACTATTACCGTTGCTTCGTCGTCAACGAGGGTCCGCAGGATCTCGGCCGCCGCCCGTCCCAGGCTGGCAAGCCGGAATAGCCGCCGACGGCACGCATAAAGAAGGGCCGGACAAAAGTCCGGCCCCTTTCCCCAGTCTGATCGTACAGCGTTCAGCAGCGGGCCCAGCGGCTCCAGCGACGAACATGGCAGTTACGCCAGCCGCGGCTCGGGCCGCGATAGTGACGGCGGCTGCCCCAGCGCCAGTGCTGGACTTGATGGACGATGCTGCTTTCCGGCATGGCGGTCGTGCCATTGCTGGCA
>JBQCFU010000696.1:0-18560 GCA_051958775.1 Pseudolabrys sp. | reverse complement strand
AGCGGGTCATGGCGCCGGCTCCTCGACCCGCAGCGAATAGGGCTCGTCCGGCGTGGCGACGAGGTCGACCGCGAATTTCACGCCGACCGCGAACACCAGCACGCCGAGCAGCAGCCGCAGCCATTCGCCGCGCATGCGCTGGCCGAGCCGCGCGCCGAACTGTGCGCCGGTGACGCCGCCGACCATCAGGATCAGCGCGAGCACGGCGTCGACCTGATGGTTGGTGGTGGCGTGCATCACGGTCGCCGCCGCCATGGTGACGAGGGTCAGCACCATCGAGGTGCCGATCACCGTCGCGGTCGGCACGCGCAGCAGATAGATCAGCAGCGGCACCAGGATGAAGCCGCCGCCGATGCCCATGATCGCGCCGAGGAAGCCCATCAGCAGGCCGATGCCCCAGACCGGGATCGCCGAGACATAGATCTTCGAGCGCTTGAACCGCACCTTGAGCGGCAGGCCGTGCACCCAGTTGTGCGTGCCGGCCCGGCGCAGCGGGATGGGATTGCCACGGCGTGCGCGGGTGATGGCGCGCATGCCCTCGATCGTCATCAGGAAGCCGACGCTGGTCAGCAGCAGCAGGTAAAGGATGCTGATGACCAGATCGAGCTGGTCGAGCGAGCGCAGCGCGGTGAACAGCCAGACGCCGGCGAAGGTGCCGATCAGGCCGCCGCCGAGCAGCATGAATCCGAGCGCTAGGTCGATCGCATTCTTGCGCCAGTAGGTCAGAGCGCCCGAGAACGATGAGGCCGCCACGTGGGTCGCGACGCTCGCCACCGAGACCGCCGGTGGTACGCCGATGAAGATCAGCAGCGGCGTCATCAGGAAGCCGCCGCCGACTCCGAACATGCCGGAGATGAATCCGACCATCATCCCCATCCCCAGGACCAGGAAGATGTTGACCGGCAGGTCTGCGATCGGAAGGTAAATCTGCAATCGGTAGTTCCGGTTCGGATCGACAATAGCCCGACACCGGCCGCCGCGACGGCGCGCGTCACCCCAAGGTAAACCTTAAGGATAAACGGCGCGCCGGGCAGAGGCCGGGCACACAGGCCGGACGATGTTTTCGCGACGATTGTAGCCGGCAAATGGCGCGCCGCTACCCTTGCGTGACGATGGACAACACGAATTGTTGCGAGTGTGTCTTTCCGCCGCGTGTCAGGGCGTGATCCGGAAAAGCACGAAGCGGTTTTCCGAGTGGATCGCGCGTCAGCGCGCGGAGAGCTGCAGCGGTGCGCGGGCCGACTGCTTCACCGGCTCCTTGGTGACATCGCGGATCGGCTTTACCGGTTGCTTGATCGCTTCCCTGGCCGGCTCCGGGGCGGTGTCCTTGGCGGTGGCGTCGGGCTGATCCCAGCCGCCGGCCGGCACGGCGATGCGGATCGCTTCCTGCGGCTGCAGATGCGGCACCCAGGTGCGGACCGCCGTCTCGGCCTTGGTGCGCCCGGCCGCATCGAGCCGCGTCGCGATGTCGTCGCGTTTCTTGGCGGATTCCTTGTCGCCCTGCGCCGCCGCGAGGCTGAACCACTTGTAGGAAGCGACGTAGTCCTTGCCGATGCCGAGGCCGCGCGCATAGAGGATGCCGAGATTGTACTGGCTGTCGGAGACGCCGAAGCCGGCAGCCTTCTCGAACCATTGCGCGGCGGTCTTGTAGTCCGGCTTGCCGTCGACGCCTTCGGCGTAGAGCACGGCGAGATTGTGCATCGCCTTGGCATGGCCCTGGTCGGCGGCGAGGCCGTAGTAACGGCGCGCTTCCTTGAGGTCGCGGCGCACGCCCTGGCCCTTTTCGTAGAGGCTGCCGAGACGGAATTGCGCCGGCGCCAGGCCGCGGCGGGCCGCCCGCTCGAACCAGCGGGCCGCATCCTCGGCGCTGCGGGCGACGCCCTGGTGGCCCTCGGCGAAACGGGTGCCGACCTCGTAAGCGGCGGCGGGCTCGCCGCGCGCGGCGGCATCGCGCAGGCGCGGACCACCGATCGCCGGCGGAAGCTTGTCTGCATAGACCGCGCGGGCGCCACCGATCGAGCCGGTGACATCCGGCTTCTCGGGTTTCTCTTCGGGTGCCGGGGCCTGGTCCGGAGACGTCTGCATCGTGCTGTTCGGCGCGAGCAGCTTGAAACCGGAGCCGGCGCCGAGCGGCGTTGCCGGAGCTACGGGATTGGTGGCGGGCGCGCCGGACGGGGCCGGGGTCGCCGCATCGTTATCGGTGTCCGGCTCCATATCCTCATAGAGGCCGGGCGGCGGCGGGTTGGCGGACTTGGTGCCGACCGGCGCCGTCTTGGTGGCGTTGTCGGAGCGACCGTCGAGCATCGAGCCGACGATGTAATAGCCGCCGACGACAATAGCGACGACGCTGGACGCGATCAGCAGCGATTTCAGCTTGCCGCGCAGCACGCCGAGCACCGATCCACGGCTGGCGGTGCCGAAGGCATGACGCGGCTCGTCGGACGGCTCCGGATCGATCGCCAGATCAGTGCGCGGTTCGATCCGCGGCGCGGTGATGGGCGCGGGCGCGATCGGCTCCGCGGCCATCTGGCCGGCGGTCATTTGCCCCGCGGTCTTGGCCGCGCGGCGGGCGGCAGCGATGAAATCCGTTTGGGCCCCGGCCGGATCGGGCATCACCGGCGGCTTCGCGGTGCCGAGTGCGGCTTCCGACGCGGCAATCCGTGCGGCTGGCGACGGGACGACGGGACCGGTGTTGCGGGCGGCGGCGCTGCGCGCCATGCCCGGCTCGATCGGATGATCGGGCGGCAGATCCGGATTGATCGGCTGGCTGCGCCGCATGCCCTGCTTGACCTGCGGGCGCGCAGGCTGCGCCTGAACCGGTGCCGGCGGCTGGGCCGGCATGGTCGGCGGCGCCTCGGCCTGCGGAAGCGGCTCCGGGATCCGCTGTTCGGGCATGCGCGGCGCGATCGGCGGCGACGAAATCTCGCCGGCCGCTGCGGCTTTCGCCTGCGCCACGGCAGCGAACATCTGAGCGGCGACGGCTTCGACCGGCTGCTGCAAAGTAATGGGCGATGCCGCCGGCAGCACGGCGGCCGGCGGCGCGGCGGGCCGCTCGCGGATGCCGTGTTCGATCGCGGCGAGGCGGTCGACCAGGATGCCGAGCGTGCCCTGCATCGCTTCCAGCGAATCCTGCGTGCGCGCCACGTCACGGCGCAGCGCGTCCACATGCGGCGGCGCTTCGACGGCCGGCTCACGGGTACGGTTGCTGCGGTCGACCTGCGACAAGAGTTCGGTCAGGCCGCGCTCGACCGATTCGAGATTGGCGAGGCGGGAATCCGAAGCATCGAGCTTCTCGGCGAGCTTGATGATCCGCTCTTCGAGATGATCGGTGGCAGCGGTGTGTCCGCGCGTCGACTGGAACTGCTCGATCTTCTCGGTCAGCGACCCGACCAGATGTTCGAGCCGCTGCGGCACCGCGGAGCCGTTCTGGTTGCGCGTGGCGATGGCATCGGCGAGCGCCGAAATGCGCTGTTCGAGATGTGCCAGTGCGGCGTCGCCGGAACTCGTATAGGCGATCTGGTCGACCTTGGCCGCCAGCGTCTGCACCTGCGCCGCGAGTTGGCTGACGGTCTCGTTCGAGGCGACGTGTGCGGTCACGGCCCGCAGATTGTTCACGGCGTCTTCGAACTGCCGGAAGCTCGCCGGATCGCGCTGGGTGACGATCTGGTCGATGCGCTCGGCGAGCGCCGCGACGGTGTCGTTGAAGCCGATCAGATGTTCGGCCGGGGTCAACGAGCGCAGCGCTTCATGCACCTGCGCGAGATGCTGCTCGATATTGTTGAGCACCTGTTCGCCGACGCCGGCTTGGCGGCCTTCCGACAGGCGCTGCGTCAGGTTCTGTATCTGCGCTTCCACCGCGTCGATGACATGGCGCGGCATCGCATCGGTCAGCGCCTGGGCGATCTGGCTGAGTTCGTCGCGCAGCGCATTGATCGCGTCCTCGACGCCGGGACGGCGCAGGGTCTCGATCTGGTTGGTGATGCTGCGCAGCTGCTTTTCGAGGCCCGACAGATCCTGCGTCGGCAGCGGAGCCTGTTGTGGCATCGGCGGCGGAGGCGCCGGATGGGCCATGGCGGCAGGCGCCGGCGCGGGCTGAATCGGGGCCGGATAGGGCAGAGTGTGCGCCGTCGGCATCGGTGCGGCATGAGCCGCATGCGACTGCGGCGCGGCATAGCCGGCGGCGTGGGCGTATTGCGGGTCCACATGCGCCGCCATCTGCTGGGCGGGCATGGGAGCAGGCATCGGCGGCGGCGCTTGCGGCGGTGCCGGTGCGAAATTCGCCGGGAACGGCGGCAGGTTGCCGTGCGGGGCTGGCGGCGCGGCGCGTGGCGCGCTCGGGGCTGGTTCGCCGCGCAGCGCGCGCTGGCGGGCGGTGATTTCCTGGACTGCGCGGTCGACCCCGGCCGGTGCGGTCGGCGTGGTCACCACAGACGGCAGCGAATGGGCGAAATGGACGAAGTGGTCGAGCCGGCGGTCGAGCCGCTCCACCAGCTTGGCCAGATGATCGGTGTCGGACGGGCCCGGAATCGCAGGAGTCGCCGCAGCAGCGGCGCGCGGCCGCAGCGGCGCATAGGCGGCGGGGCCGTTGCCGGTCAGCCGGTCGATCTTGCGGGTGAGTTCGTCGAGGCGCTGTTCGACCGTTTCGCTGTCGTCGTCGAACAGGTCATCATCTTCGATCTGGGCTTGTTGCGCGGCAACGGTATCGAGCCATTCCTGCACGGACTGGCCCGACCGACGCGCAGCGGCTTTCACCGCTTCGCGCGTTTCCGGTCGCAAAGACTTCAGCCTGCCCAGTCGCATGCCGTGGATACCCACCTCCGTGAGGAGCGGTTCACCATCGGACGAAAGCCGATTGGAACCTAAGTCGGCGCATTGACGCGCTTCGCCATCCTCACGGCGACTTTTGCGGCTTATGGTAAAAGGGCGGTTAACGGGCGGCGGATACGGTTGATTTTCCGTAAGCAATTGTCCGGCGAGGCCGCGACGACACATCTTCTGGATGGTGATAAGCGCGCCCGGCGCCTCGCGTCGTTAAGAAAGTCTTAACGCTTGGCGGCCGCCGGCCGGCGCGTGGCTCAGGACAAGAAAAAACCTCCGCCCGAAGGCGGAGGTTTTCTGCATCGTTGGGGAGGGCTTAGCGCACGTAGCGCCGCCCATGTCGCTCCCGATAGACGACCGCCGGCCGCTCGCGATACTCGACATTGCGATAGCCGACATATTCGCCGTTCACGCACTGGCCATGGCTCAAATCGAACATCGCGTGGAAGCCGCGGCACGGCTGGATCGCCGCGTCGACCAGCGCGGCAGCGCCGACGCCGATCACGCCGCCGGCCACAGCCGAAGTCGCTGCGGTGGCGCCGAGCGAGGTTGCAGCGGCGCTCGATCCATACCAGCCGTTATAGAGACCGACGCCGGCGAGCGTGCCGACCACGACGCCAGTCGCGGGCGCCACATAGGGCTGAACTTCATAGGTTTCGCGCACCGTCTGCGCCGACGCCGGGGTTGCGAGCGTGCCGGCCATCAGGGCGGCCGTGGCGATCGCGGCGGCGCTCATGGCCGTGCGCGTGTGATGTCGAATTGCCAGCATGGAAATCACTCCTTGTTTTTGAAATCATCGCAAGGCCGATGCGTGCGCAGCATCGCGAAGCCTCGCGGAGGAAATGCCGTACTGCTGGCAGCGTTCCGCAAATGACATGTCAAAAAATATGTGATCGCACACACGCCGAACGCATCGTGACGAGAACGTGGCGAGCCGCGCGAAACGTGTCGATGTCGTGGCGTGGCAATGACGCCGCAATGACGCGGTTTAAGCTGTTGCGAGAGTTCCGGTGCGGCGGTTGCGCAACAGCAGCCAGGCGGAAATCAGCACCGTGACCATGCTGAAGCCGACGCCGTTGGCGAACGCAGCGGCATAGGATCCGGTGAGATCGAAGATCTTGCCGGACATCCAACCACCCAGCGCCATGCCGAACAGCGAGGCCATGATGACGATGCCGATGCGCATGCCGGCTTCTCGCGGCGAAAAATACTCGCGCGCGATGATCGCGTAGCTCGGCACGATGCCGCCCTGAAACAGACCGAACAGCGCGGAAATCACATAGAGCGAAATCAGGCCGTCGAACAACGTGTACAGCACCAGCGCGAAGCCCTGGAGCAGCGCGCCTATCAGCAGCGTCGCGACGCCGCCGATCCGGTCGGCGGCATAGCCCGACGCGATCCGGCTGATGATGCCGAGCCCGAGCATCAGCGACAGCATTTCCGCGCCTCGCGCCACGCCGTAACCGAGTTCGCCGCAATAGGCGACGATGTGGACCTGCGGCATCGACATGGCGACGCAACAGCAGATCGCGGACACGAACAGCAACGTCTGCAGCGTATTCGGCGATATGCCGAGCGCAGCGCGCACGTCGCTGGCGCCCACTTCGACCGTTGCCGTGGTGTGCGTTGTCGCGCGTCGTCGCAGCAGCACAGCGAGCGGCACCATGGTGACGAAGCAGAATATGCCGATGCCGATATGCGTTGCGCGCCAGCCGGAGGTTTCGATGAAGTGCTGCACCACCGGCGGCCAGAACGCGCCGCTGAGGTAATTGCCGGACGCGCAGATCGCGACCGCGATGCCGCGGTTGCGCGTGAACCATTGCGAGATGTCGGCCATCAGCGGCCCGAACATGGTAGCGCTGCCGATCATGCCGATCAGCACGCCGTGCGCGAGCACGAATTGCCAGAAATCCGTGGCGGCGCCGGCAATGACATAGCCGAGGCCGATCGCCGCGGCGGCGATCAATGATGGCAGCATCAGACCGAACCGGTCGACCATCCAGCCCATCAGCACGCCGCCAAAGGCGACGCCGATCATGGTGAGCGTGTAGGGAAGCGATGCGCCGGCGCGTGTCAGGCCGAAATCGGTTTCCACGGCGGGCAATGCCACCACCGCCGACCACATGCCGACGCCGCCGATCATGCCAATCAACAAACAGATGATCAGCCGTCGCCAGGCATAAGGTGTTTCGGTCTCGTCGCCCGGAGCGGGCGCGGCCATGGGTTGGGGTTTCACGGGATTTTCCGGCGTTGCTGTCCCCGTCTAACACCGCGCGGCACGGGCGACCAGTCAATCCGATTGCTGGCATCCATTCGGTGCGGTGATGGCGTCACACTAGCCGGTCGCCGGAGTGCAGCTTAAGCTCGCTGCAACACCGATTTGGGGACATGACAACGTGATCGATCCTTTGAAGCTGCCGCGCCCGGCCTGGATGACTGAAGATCTCGTCCTGCTGGAAGAGCAGGCGCAGCGCTACGTCGACGCCGAGTTCGCGCCGCATGTCGAAGCCTGGAACGAGGCCGGCATGTATCCGCGCGAGGTCTGGAATCAAGCTGGCGAAGCCGGGTTGCTCTGTGCGGCGATGCCGGAAGAATACGGTGGCGCAGGCGGCACATTCGCTCATGAAGCGGCGATCATCCGGGCGTTCGGCTTCGCCGGTTTCGATTCGTTCGGTGGCCCGCTGCATTCGGCGATCGTCGCACCCTACATCCTGCATTACGGCACCGAGGAGCAGAAGAAGCGCTGGTTGCCGAAGCTCGCGAGCGGCGAGCTGGTCGCCGCCATCGCCATGACCGAGCCCGGCACCGGCTCCGATTTGCAGGGCGTCAAAACGACCGCGCGCAAATCCGGCAATGGCTATGTGCTCAACGGTGCCAAGACCTTCATTACTAATGGTCAGCACGCCAATCTCGTCGTCGTCGTCGCCAAGACTGACCAGAGCCAGGGTGCCAAAGGCGTCTCGCTGATGGTGCTCGAGACCGAAGGCGCCGTCGGTTTCCGCCGCGGCCGCAAGCTGAAGAAGCTTGGTCTCGATTCCGCCGATACGTCGGAACTGTTCTTCGACGATGTGCCGTTGCCGGCCGACAGCCTGCTCGGTACCGAGGAGGGACAGGGCTTCTACCAGCTGATGCAGGAGTTGTCGCAGGAGCGATTGCTGGTCGCGACCCACGCCCAAGCGATGACGGAGCGGGCGCTGGCGTTGACCATCGATTACGTCAAGGAGCGCAAGGCATTCGGCAAGCCGATCCTTGACTTCCAGAATACGCAGTTCGTGCTGGCCGAGTGCAAGACCGAAGCGACCGTGTCTCGCGTCTTCGTCGACAACTGCATCGAACGCCACATCAAGGGCGAACTCGATGCGGTCGGCGCGTCGATGGCAAAATACTGGGTGACGGACATGCAGGCCAAGGTGATCGACCGCTGCCTGCAACTGTTCGGCGGTTACGGCTTCATGGATGAATATCCGATCTCGCGGCTCTATCGCGACGCGCGGGTGATGCGGATCTATGCCGGGACCAACGAGATCATGAAGCTCTTGATCGCACGCAGTCTGTAAAACGCGGCGAACGAGGACACGACGAATGCCGAAGATCGATATCGACGCCATTCCGCTGGACACCCGGACCGGCTATCCGCCGCAGTTTGCGGTGGCGGTTGAGGGCCGTATGCGCAAGCGTCTCGGGAACGCCGTCGGACTGACGCAGTTTGGCGTCAATCTCTGCACGCTCAAGCCTGGCGCGGCGTCATCGCAGCGCCATTGGCACGCGAGCGAGGATGAACTGGTTTACGTGCTCGCGGGCGAGGTGACGTTGTGCGAGGACGGCGGCGAGACGGTGTTGAGGCCGGGCGATGGCGCCGGTTGGAAGGCGGGTGTCGCCAACGGCCATTGCCTGATCAATCGCACGCAGCAGGATGCGGTGTTCCTCGAAGTCGGCGCGCGCATGCCCACCGAGACCGCGACCTATCCGGACATCGACATGCTGGCGCACAAGGATGCGTCGGGCATGCGCTATACCCGCAAGAACGGGGAACCGTACTGAGGGCAATAAAAATGGCCGGGCTGAGGGAGCCCGGCCATGATCGTGTTCGCGAACGTATTTGTCAGGCGGCCTTGAGCAGACCTTCCGCCACCATCGCTTCCTTCACCTTCGGGCGATTGGCGATGCGCTCGAGATAGGCCGAGAGGTTCTTCAACTCGGTGAGTTCGAGGTTGTGGAATTTGCGCCAGTTCATCACCACGAACAGATAGGCGTCGGCGACGCTGAAATTCTTCCCGAGCAGGAAGTCCTTGCCGGCGAGCTGCTTGTCGAGATAGGCGAACTGCTTCATCAGGTAAGCCTTGGCGATCGGCTTGTACTCGGCCGGCGTGTCGGGCTTGAACAGCGGCGTAAACTGCTTGTGCACTTCGCTGGTGATGTAGTTCAGCCATTCCTGAAGTCGGGTGCGGTCCTTGGTGCCGGCGGCCGGTGCGAGATCGGTCTTGCCGGCCTTGTCCGCGAGATACTGCACGATCGCCGGGCCTTCGGTGATGACCTCGCCGTCGTCGAGCTTCAGCGCCGGCACCGAGCCCTTCGGATTGACGGCGAAATAATCGTCACCCTTTTCGGTCTTCTTCGTCTTGGTGTCGACGCGCTCCAGATCGAACGGCAGGCCCGCTTCGCGCAGCACGATATGCGGCGACAGCGAGCAGGCGCCCGGCGAGTAATATAGCTTCATGACAATACCTCCGTTGCGGGATGTCCGGAGTTAGATGCAGATGCATGCACCTGTCAAGCTTGATGCAAATGCATCTAACGTCTAGGTTGGCGCGCATGTCCAGCGCGTCCGGCGGGAAACCGCAAACCGCGCGGCGGAAAAGGCCAGCCAAGGCTGCAAAGGCCGCAAAGGCTGTATCCGCCTCGCCCGAGTCCTACTCCCAGGAGGCCGTCTCCGCCTGGGCGAGACTCGTGCGCGTCCAACACAATCTTGTGAATGCGGTCGAGGGCGAACTGAAGCAGGCGGGCTTTCCGCCGCTCGCCTGGTACGACGCGCTGCTGGAGCTGTCGCGCGCCGAGACGGGCCATCTGCGTCCGCTTGAGCTCGAACGCGCGATGTTGTTTCCGCAATATGCGATGTCTCGGCTGATCGACCGGCTGGTCGAAGCCGGTTATGTCGAGCGCCGCATCTGTCTGATCGACGGGCGCGGTCAGTTCGTGGCGATCACAACCTCCGGCCGCGCGCTGCGCAAGAAGATGTGGGATGCCTATGCTGCGGCGATCGAGCGCCATGTCGGCGTCAAGCTGACACGCAGCGAAGCGCGGCATTTGCACGATCTGCTGGGAAAGCTGACCGTCCCGCAGGACGCTACACCACCAGCGTGAGCTTCTTCGCGGCGCGGGTAACGCCGGTATAGAGCCAGCGGTCACGGGTGTCGGAGAACGCGAAGCTCTCGTCGAACAGCACCACGTCGTCCCATTGCGACCCCTGCGCCTTGTGCACGGTCAGCACATAGCCGTAGTCGAACTCGTCGTAGGGTTTGCGGCGCTGCCAGTCGAGCTGCTCGATTCCGCCGGAGAAGCATTCCGGCCGCACCGATACTTTCACGCCGCGGGTCGCGGTCTCGTCGTCGGGCAACAGCCGCATGGTCATGATGCCGGTATTGCGGCCGGTTCGTTCCCGGACGGTCCACAGGCCGCCGTTGAACAGACCCTTCTTGCGGTTGTTGCGCAGGCAGACGAGTTTGTCGCCGGCGGCCGGCAGGGTACCTTCGAAACCGCGCCGCTCGCGCATGCGCTGGTTGTAGGCGCGCCGTGTCGCGTTGCGGCCGACCAGCACCTGATCTGCGTCAAGCACACGCGCCGGATCCAGCTTGCTTTTCTCCACCACCTGGGTCTCGCCATACTCGCCGGGTTCGAGCGAGCGGCCTTCGCGGATGTCCATCGACAGCCGCACGATCGGATTGTCGCGCGCCTGACGATGCACCTCGGTGAGCATCGCATCCGGATCCTGCTCGGTGAAGAAGCCGGCGCCGCCGCTGCTGCTGCCGGTCTGGATCGGCGGCAATTGCGCCGGATCGCCGAGCACCAGGATCGGCACCCCGAACGACATCAGGTCGCGGCCGAGTTCCTGATCGACCATCGAACATTCGTCGATGATCAGGAGGTCGGCCTTGGACGCCGGGGCCTCGTCCCACAGGTCGAAGCTCGGAATCTCTTCGCCGCTCTCGCGCGTGCGGTAGATCAGCGAATGGATGGTCGAGGCCTTGTAGCAGCCCTTGCTGCGCATCACCGACGCCGCCTTGCCGGTGAAGGCTGCGAACATCGCCGTCCCGTCGATGGCGTCGGCGACGTGGCGGGCGAGCGTGGTCTTGCCGGTGCCGGCGTAGCCAAACAGGCGGAATACCTGCGGCGTGTCCTTGCGGCCCGGCTTGGCCTTGAGCCAGTCGCCCACGGCTTTCAGTGCGTCGTCCTGATGGGGGGTGAAGACGGTCATGCGGCGTACATAGAGCGTTTTGGCACGAGGGGGATACCGGGTCGCGTGAAGAAAACGCGTGAAATCAACAACCTAGAGTTCCTCGCCGGTTCGGCGCAGCGGCGCTGGGACACTACGGGAAGGAGATCGGGGAGAAAAGAACAAAAAAAGAACTCGATGCCGCGGCGTCGCCCGTTTGCCATCGGTCAACCTTGACGCCCGGTTGATGCCCCCGCGGCAATTTCACCGATTGCGCAGGGTTTTTTTCAGGAGCTGGCGCTAAACCTGCCGTTCCGAACGCGGGGGCGTTCAGAAGGATGTTGCTTGGGGAGGCGCCGGCATGCCGGCTATCGGTCAGATATTGCGTCAATCGGCAGCCAAATCGACAGCCAGCTCGGGCACGATGCGGGCTCTCGTGGCGTTTGGCGTGGTCGTGACGCTCGGCATTTCCACGATCGGCTGGGTATCGCTCAGCGAAATCGCCCGGCGTGACCGCGCCCAGGCCGAGTTGGCGGCGCGCAATCTGGTCAGCTCGCTCGGCAACGACATCGCCCGTAACATCGAACTGTTCGACCTGTCGCTGCAGGCGGTGGTCGAAGGTCTGCGCAATCCGCAGGTCATGGCCGTGTCGCCGGAGCTGCGTCAGCTCATCCTGTTCGACCGTTCGACCACGGCCAAGAATATCGGTTCGCTGCTGGTGCTCGACCGCGACGGCAATGTGATGATCGAATCCCGGTCGCTGTCGCCGCGCGACACCAATTATGCGTTGCGGCCTTACTTCCAGTTTCATCGTGAGCACCCGAAGGCCGGCCTGCACATCAGCGCGCCTTACGCGACCAAGCGCGGCGAATATGTGTTGGCGATCAGCCGCCGCGTCGACGCGGAAGACGGCAGCTTCGCCGGTGTCGTCACCGGGATGCTGAAGCTCAGTTATTTCCACGATCTGTTTCGTCATGTGACTGTGGGTGAGGGCGATGCCCTGACCGTGCTCAACACCGACGGCATCGCGCTGATGCGCGAACCTTTCGCCATGAACATCATCGGCCGCGACATCAGCCAGTCGGTGGTCACGCAGGCGATCCTGTCGGAGCCGTCCGGCGTGTTCGAGGCGCAGGCCGGCATCGACGGCGTGCAGCGCCTGTATGTGCACCAGGCCATCCTGGGCGTGCCGCTGACGATCAGCTACGGCACCGCGGTCAGTCGCATCTATGCCGGTTGGCGGCAGGAAGCATGGCGGATCGGCACGCTGGTGGCCAGCCTGTGCTGCATCAATATCGCGCTGATGATCGGCCTGATGCGCTCGCTGTCGCGCCGCGACGAAGCGGAGGCGCAGTTGCAACGGCTGGCCAGCACCGACGCGCTGACCGGTCTCTATAACCGTCGCCATTTCGATCAGATCATCGCCCGCGAATGGAATCGCGCGCGCCGGGTATCCGCTCCGGTCTCGGTGCTGATGATCGACGCCGACCACTTCAAGGCGTTCAACGATACTTTCGGCCATCAGGTGGGCGACGACGCGTTGGCGGCGCTTGCCGACTGCATCGCCAGCGTCACCCAGCGGGCCAGCGATTGCAGCGCGCGCTACGGCGGCGAGGAGTTCGCGGTGATCCTGCCAGGGGTCGATGCCGACGAGGCGTTGTGCGTTGCGGAGGCGATTCGCAACAAGATCGGCGCATTGCGCGACCTGCAGCAGGAGCGGCCGGATCGTCCGCCCACCGTCAGCATCGGCTCGGCGACCCTGGTGCCGCAGCCGGGCCTGACCCCGCGCGATCTCGTCAAGGCCGCCGACGCGGCGCTCTATGCGGCCAAGGCCGCCGGCCGCGATTGCATCATGGTTGCGGCTTTGCCGCGCCCACAGCGGGCGCATATGCTGGCTGCCTGACATACGGGCAAGCTCCCTCACATGGGGGCTGCCGCAGGTCTGTCAATCCATTGCCCTTTGCCGAAACGCATGTTTAAGGTCGCCGCCTTATCCGGCTGCCAGGATTTTGCATGGCTCGCGACCAGATCGATATGACGCCCATCGAATCGCGCGACGAACTCGTCGCCTGGTTCGAAAAGGGCTGTAAACCGGCCTCGCAATTCCGCGTTGGCACCGAGCACGAGAAATTCGCGTTCACGCTGGAGGGCCATCGCCCGGTGCCTTACGAGGGACCGACGGGGATTCGCGCGCTGCTCGACGGTATGCAGGGACTGCTCGGCTGGGAGCCGATCCTGGAGCGCGACAACATCATCGGCATGTTCGATGTCACCGGCGGCGGGGCGATCTCGCTCGAGCCCGGTGGGCAGTTCGAACTGTCCGGTGCGCCGCTCGACAACGTGCATCAGACCCACAGCGAACTGATGGCGCATCTTGCCCAGGTGCGCGAGGTGGCGGCGCCGCTCGGCATCGGCTTCCTCGGCATCGGCATGACGCCGGAATGGTCGCGCGCCGACATGCCGCGCATGCCGAAGGGCCGCTATCGCATCATGACGAACTACATGCCGAAGGTCGGCAAGCTCGGCCTCGACATGATGTACCGGACCTGCACGGTGCAGACCAACCACGACTTCTCCTCGGAAGCCGACATGGTCAGGAAGCTGCGCGTCGCGCTCGCGCTGCAGCCGGTCGGTACGGCGCTGTTCGCCAATTCGCCGTTCACCGAAGGCAAGCTCAACGGTTTCCTGTCGTTCCGTTCGCAGATCTGGACCGATACCGATCCGGATCGCTCCGGCATGCTGCCGTTCGCATTCGAGGACGGCATGGGCTTCGAACGCTACACCGACTATGCGCTCGGCGTGCCGATGTATTTCCTCAAGCGTGGCGACCAATACATCGACGTATCGGGTCTCTCATTCCGCGATCTGATGGCGGGCAAGTTGCCGGGCCATCCGGGTGAACGCGCCACTATGTCGGATTGGGCCAATCACCTCAGCACGATTTTCCCCGAGGTGCGGCTCAAGCGTTATCTGGAAATGCGCGGCTCCGACGGCGGTCCGTGGAAGCGGCTCGCCTCGCTCGCGGCGCTGTGGTGCGGCGTGCTCTACGACAATGCGTCGCTCGATGCGGCGTGGGAGATCGTCAAGGATTGGACCGCCGCCGAGCGGCAGAAGTTGCGCGACGATGTACCGAAGCTCGGCTTCGCCGCGTCGATCCGCGGCCGCACGCTGTTCGAGATTTCCGGCGACGTGCTCGCTTTGTCGCGCAACGGTCTCGTGCGGCGCAAGCGCTTTGATCCCGGCGGACAGGACGAGACGCGTTATCTCGAGCCGCTCGAAGATCTGCACGATCGCGGCATCACGCCGGCCGAAGAACTGCTCGAGAAGTTCAATGGCCCGTGGCAGCACTCGATCGTGCCGATCTACAAGGAATACGCTTACTAGGCGCGGCGATGGCGAAGGGCACACCTGCGACCACGGCACTGGAGAAGGCAGGCGCCGCCTTCACCCTGCACGAATACGATTACGACCCCACCGCGGAGAAGATCGGCCTGCAGGCGGCCGAAGCGCTCGGCATCCCGCCGGGGCGGCTGCTGAAATCATTGATGGCGAAAGCAGGTGGGCACGTGGTGTGCGTGCTGGTGCCGTCGGACCGCGAAGTCAGCCTGAAGAAACTCGCCGCTGCGGCGGGCGCGAAGGACGCGGCGATGCTGCCGGCGGCGGAAGCCGAGCGCATCACCGGCTATCGCGTCGGCGGCATCTCGCCATTCGGCCAGCGCAGAAAGCCGCGGGTGTTCGTCGACGAGAGCGTGATGGCGCATGCCACCGTGCTGCTCAACGGCGGTCGGCGGGGCCTGCAGATCGAGATCACGCCGACCGACCTGGTGCGTCTGCTCGACGCGACGCCGGTAGCGCTGTAGCGAGTTACTCCGCCGCCTGACTTGCATCCGACAGGTTGTCGAGCGACGAGATGATGTGCTCGGCAAGCGCGTCGGCCAGTTGCGACGTCTCGCGAGGATTGCGCACGAGGCCGATCCGGCACGACGGCAACTCCGGGAATCCATCGGCGGCGGTGAGCACGCGCATGCCCGGTCGCAGACCGGATTCTGCCAGCACAGACACTGCAAGACCCGCCAGCACCGCGGCGGCGACCGCGCCGGCATTGGATGAGGTGTAGAGAATGCGATGCGGCTTGTTCATCTTCTCCAGTTCGTCGATGGCGGTGCGGCGCCACGCGCAGCTTGGCCGGCCGAGCGCGAGCGGCAGCGGATCTTCCGTGTGGGTCGGATGCCGGTTCGATGTCACCCAGAGCAGCCGTTCGCGGCGGAACGTCTCGGCGACGCGCCGCGCTTCGCAATTGGTGACGATGGCGAGATCGAGTTCGCTGGAATCGATGCGGTCGAGCAGGTCCACTGACGGCTCGCAGATCACCGACAATTCGACGCCAGGATAAGCCCGCGAAAACCGCGCCATGATCTCCGGCAGATAGCGGTCGGCGTAATCGTCCGGCACGCCGAGCCGGACGCGGCCGAACAATTCCTTGGCCGAGAACGCGGCGATCGTTTCCATGTTCAGCTTGACTATGCGGCGCGCGTAGTCGAGCAGCCGCAGGCCGTCTTCGGTGAGCTTCGATGCGCGCCCGTCGCGCACGAAGATCGGCCGTTCGATGCGTTCCTCCAGCCGCTTCATCTGCATCGAGACGGCGGACTGGGTCTTGTTCACCATCTCGGCAGCGCGCGTGAAGCTGCCGGTTTCCGAAATCGCGATGAAGGTGCGGAGCTGGTCGATGTCGATCAGCGCGGTCATGCAGGCCTCGTCAGTTGGGCCGGGGGCATGCCCGGCAGGTTGGGCCACAAGTGATCAGTCATGCTCATAAACGAAGTTCATGGGTCAGATTAAAAACATTCGTTTCACTTATCAATCCCGGCGGCGCATACATGATCCCCGTAAGCGCATTTCGGGCGGAGTTTTCGGGTGGGCGGCCGGTAGGGCTGTCCGCCATTGTGAGGCTGCGTCCCCGAAAACCGCTCCAAAACGGCTCAATGGCTCAGAAGCACAGGAGGCACACCATGACTGCTCATAGCCTCAGATCATCGACCCGGCGGCAGGTTTCTTCGCGTTTTGCGACGCCGCGCCTCATCTTGCCGATCGTCCTCGGCACGCTGGTGCAGGTCGCGCTGGTGGTGATCGCCATGCTGGTGCGCTTTGCCAAACGCCTCGTGCGCGGCGTGCAGAACCGCCGTGCCGCCGCTGCGCTCGCGCATCTCGACGCGCGCATGCTCGCGGATATCGGCCTGACCCGGTCCGACGTGCGTGACGCTACTGCAGCGCCGATGTGGGACGACCCGACCACGCTGCTGCGCACGCGCGCGCTCGAGCGCCGGCTGCGGCGTCACCGCCTCACGCTCGGCTTCAAGGATCAGTCGAAGCCGTAAGTTTTTTTCAGGCTTGTGGCCGGTGCCTCTCGCCGGCCGCTGATCCCCGCGAAGCCCCTCTCGCGAGGATCGCTACGCCCGCCGGATGCCCGTCCGGCGGGCGTCTATTTTTCGGTGGCGGCGTCCGTCTCGCGCCGCTGCGTCAGCCACAGTGCCACCACTAGCGGTGCCAGCCAGACGATGCGCGCGCCATAGCGGTCGTGCGGATTCGACAGCGGTCCAAGGATCGCGGCGTTGACCAGGATCGCGAGTGTCACGCCGGCGGCGAGCGGCGTGATCGCGCTCATGCGCCGGCGCCACAGCGCCAACAGCAGCGGCACCAGCAGCAGCGCCATCGAGATGAGCGCGACCGGCACGTGCAGCCGGTTGATGCCGTCGAACTGCAGCACACCGTGTTGTTGCCGCGCCGCGCGCATGGCCGGCACGTTCCACGGCGTATGGTCCTCGATCATGCCGTAAGTGTGCCAGATCGAATCGAGCACGCCCTCGCCGGTGCCGACGCTGACGAGTTGACGTGCAGCAGCGCGCAACGCCAGCCAGATATTCTCGATCGGATAGTCGGCGATGCTCTCCAGCACGATGCTGCGCATCTCCGCGCCGAGACCGTCGAAACGACCGAGCTTGTTGAAGGTCTCGTCGCCCCACAGGAACAGATCGGCATTGCGCGGCAGCTTGTCGCGCACCGCGCACAATTTGAGGCGCCGCTGGCCGCAGTGGTCATCGAGATAGCGGTTGACGATGCCGTCCTCTAGCAGCCGCCCGAACACGATGCCGTAACCGCCCGGCGTCCAGGCGAGCCGCTTGGTGACGATGAAGTTGCCTGTGAACAAGATGATGAAGCCGAGCACGACGGCGCTCGCCACCGGCCGCAGCGTTGCGCGTGGCACGACGGCTGGCCACAGCCAGGCCGCCGCGGCGGCGAGAGCGCCAAGCGCGATCACCAGCAGGAGGCTGGCGCTGTGGGTTGCAGCGGCGAACCCGATAATGACGATCAGCGCGGTGCGCTCGATCCGATCGAGATCTCCGCTGCAGAAGATCAGCAGATAGAGAGCGAGCACCGCGACGCCGACGAAGATATCGGTCAGCAGGACGCTGGCGATCCACGGCAGCGTGGTCGCGAGCGCCAACAGAATGAAGATCGCGAGCCGGGTGAGGGGACGAGGCTGCAGGCCGTGGCTCCGCATCGTCAGCGTCACCACCCACACGGTGAGCACGCATTGCAGCGCCACCACCGGCCAGAAATCGAGCAGAGAGCCGAGATTGAGCAGCAGGCCGTAGGGTGCCGGGCGGCTTGGCACCAGATAGCCCTCGTACCAGCGGGCGAGGTATCCGCCGGTATCATATTCCAGCAGCGGAAAGCCGTTCCAGAATGCGGGCAGTGCCAGCAGCGCCGTGGCCGCCACGGCGAGCACGGCTTCGGTCAGGCGCGCCGCGTTGCGGGGCACCTCGACTGTGAATTTCAACGCGCCGTCAGGCATCGGCACTCGCTTCGTTTCGGCAGCTTCTTTAACATGCCGAATATGAACGGGGGCCTTCAACCTAGGGTTTGTGCCAAGGTCTGTATCATGAGGCTCCTGCTCGCTTTCCTGCTGGGACTGGCTGTCCTTGCACCTGTCCTGTCGTCTGTGCCGGCGGCTGCCCAGACCGGCTTCGACCGTCGCGGTGGCGACTACACCAGCTTTGCCTTGCGATCCGGCGATCCGGCCGCGTGCGCCGCCCGCTGCGAGCGCGACAGCAAGTGCCGCGCCTGGAGTTTTTCTTATCCGCGGACGGCGGCGGCGCAGGCGATGTGCTGGCTGAAAAATGATGTGCCGCCGAGGGTCGAGGACAAATGCTGCTCGTCCGGCGTCAAGGGCGCGGGGGTGATCGAGCCGCGGACCGGCCCGGAGGAGTACTCCACCGACCGGATCGGCGGCGACTACCGCACCTACGAAATG
>JBQCFU010000695.1:0-6304 GCA_051958775.1 Pseudolabrys sp. | reverse complement strand
ACGCCGGTGATGTTCTTGAGCTCGTAGAGCCGCGCCATGGTGTCGACGGACATGTCGACCACCGAACGTCCCGGAATATTGTAGATGATGATCGGAATGTTGATGGCGTCGTTGATCGCCTTGAAGTGGCGATACATGCCTTCCTGGGTCGGCTTGTTGTAGTACGGCGTCACGATCAGCACGCCGTCCGCGCCGGCCTGCTCGGCATGCCGCGACAGCTCGATTGCTTCCTCGGTCGAGTTCGAGCCAGCGCCCGCAATGACCGGAACCCGCCGCTTGGCCTGGTCGACGCACCACTCGACGACCTTCTTGTGCTCGTCGTGCGAAAGTGTCGGGCTCTCGCCCGTGGTTCCCACCGGCACCAGGCCGTTGGTTCCCTCGGCGATCTGCCATTCCACGAGTTCGCGGAACGCGCGCTCATCGATCGCCCCGTTTTTGAACGGCGTCACCAGCGCGGTAAATGACCCCCGGAAATTGGACTTCGCCTTCTTGGCGGTGACGTTCGTAGGCTGGCCGGACATTGCTGCGTTCCTTCACTGAGGCCGGGCGGCGCACCGCCTGCCATGCGGCATTGATACCGGTAAGCGGGCATTGATGAAAGGGATCAATGGGTTTGATGGAGTAACCAAAACCGATGGAACCCTCTCCCGGGGTTCATCTGCCCGAAAGCTGCCGCGTTTTTGCCGTGGAATCTCGCTACGGGCAGTTCGGGCTGTTAGCAACTTCCCAAGGTAACCAAGTCGTTAGTGTTCTCGGTCAATGTGACCACGAGTCGGCCGAATCCGGCTATCATTTGGCTCGAACGGGGCATCACGGGGTGACTAGCCGTACCGCACTGAAATCGATCGGCCTCCTTGGAGCTGTCGCGCTCGCCGGCGTGACGGGAGTGGCTTATGCAGCGCCGCTCAAGGGCCACGTGCCCGTACCGCGGCCCCGCCCTGCTGCCGTCCCGAATGCGCCGCTGGCGCTGCATACAGCCCAACCCGATCAGCGTTCTGCCAAGCAGCGTGGCCTTGAGGCTTATGCGGCGGTCGGCACGCCCGCACAGCTGCAGCGTTCGGTCCTGCCGCGCGCGTTCCGACAGGCCAACCTGAAATTCGCAGCCGGAGCGACCGCCACCACGTCGGATTCCGATGTTGCGGCCGTCCGTCGCGTCCTGGATTTTGCTCGCAAGGGCAAGGATTCCGACGCGCTCTCGACCATGAACGGGATTCTCGATCCGGTCGCGCGCAAGCTTGCCGAATATCTCTATCTGCGCAGCGACCGCACCAATCCGAGCTTCGAGCGGTTCGAGGCGTTCGTCGCCGACAATCCGAGCTGGCCGCATATTCCGCTGCTGACCCGCCGCGCGGAAAATGCGCTGTGGGACGACAAGCGCGACGACGCCACGGTCCGCGCCTTCTTTGCCAATCATGAGCCGACCAGCGCCAAGGGCAAACTGGTGCTCGCCCGTGCCGTGCTGGCGCAGGGTGATCGCGCAAGGGCGACGGCGCTGGTCCGCGATGCCTGGCGCAATGATGAAATGTCGGCCGAGGTCGAGAGCCGCGCGCTCGACATGTTCGGCGCTCTGCTCACCGCAGGCGATCACCGTGCGCGCATGAATCTGCGGCTCTATGCCGGCGACAGCGAAGGCGGCCTGCGCGCTGCGCAGCGGCTCGGCCACAATGACGTGCTGATCGCCAAGGCCCGCATCGCCGTCGGCAAGAAGGGCGTCGATGCGAAAACCGCGCTCGAAGCGGTGCCGACCGCAGCGCGGCACGATGCCGGCTATCTGTTCGCCCGCTCGCAATATCTGCGCAAGAAAGATGAGGTCGAAGCCGCCGCCAAGCTGATGCTCGGCGCGCCAGCCGACATCAACCAGATCTACGACGCCGACCAGTGGTGGGTGGAGCGCCGGCTGCTCGTACGCAAAGTACTCGACGCCGGCGACGCCCGCACCGCCTATCGCCTCGCCGTGAATGTACCCTCGCCACCGCGCGGCAATTACCGCGCCGACCAGCACTTCACCTGCGGCTGGCTTGCGCTGCGTTTCCTCAACGACCCGGTGACCGCCGCCAAGCACTTCGCGCGGATTCCGGACGGGACCGACAACCCGCATGCGCTGTCGCGCGCTGGTTATTGGGAAGGCCGCGCCGCCGAGGCCATGGGCCAGCGCGCCCAGGCCCGCGCCTTCTATGAGGCGGCAGCGGTGCATTCGGCGACCTATTACGGCCAGCTCGCGCGCGCCAAGCTCGGCCTGCCGGAGGTTGGACTGCGCCCCGCGCCGCAATTCTCGGCGCAGGAGCGTGCCGCCAACAACCGGCTCGAGGTGGTTCGCGCCGTCGATATCCTCTATACGCTTGACGAACGCGACCTGATCGCCTCGATCATGGCCGAACTCGGCAATCGCGCCACCGATGCCAATGGCCTTGCAGCGCTCGGCGAAGCGGCGGAACGCCACAAGGACGGTCGAGCGCTGGTGCTGATGGGCAAGGCAGCGCACGGGCGCGGCCTGCCGTTCGAGCATTATGCGTTCCCGACCGTCGGTCTGCCGTCCTACACCAATGTCGGGCCGGCCGTTGAAGCGGCGGTGACCTATTCGATCGCGCGCCAGGAAAGCCACTTCAATCAGAAGGTCGTGTCGCCGGCAAACGCCATGGGCTTCATGCAGGTGACGCCGGCCGCGGGCCAGTACATCGCCAAGAAATTCAAGGTCGCCTACGACAAGTTACGGCTGCTCAAGGACCCTGTCTACAATCTGCAGATGGGCGCGGCCGAGCTCGGCAATCTGATCAATATCTATCGCGGCTCCTACATCATGACGTTCGCCGGCTACAACGCCGGCCAGGGACGCGTGAAGCAGTGGGTCGCCGCTTACGGCGATCCGCGCGACCCGAATGTCGACCCGGTCGACTGGGTGGAGCGGATTCCGATTTCGGAGACGCGCAACTACGTGCCGCGCATCCTTGAGAACCTGCAGGTCTACCGCGTGCGGTTCGGCGGCAGTTCGCGCCTGCAGATCGACGCGGATCTGCGCCGCGGCAGCGAGACCAACTGAGCGTGCCGGCTGGGTCCGATACGGCGTCCCTTCTATCCCCTCCGCGCAGCGAGACCGTGAGGACCCATGACGGATTGCGCCTGCATGTGACCTGCTACGGCGAGAGCCAGCCGGGCGCACGCACCGTGCTCTGCCTGCCCGGTCTGACGCGGACCGGTGCCGATGTCGATCCACTGGCGCGAGCCCTTGCCGCAGACCCGCAACAACCGCGACAGGTTCTCGCCCTCGACTATCGCGGCCGCGGGCGATCGGACTACGACTCCAACCCGGCGAACTACACAGTGCCGGTGGAAGCAGCCGATGTGATCGCCGTATTGCAGGCGCTCGACGCAGCCCCCGCAATCATCGTCGGCACATCGCGGGGCGGCCTGATCGCCATGGTGATTGCGGCGATCCATCCCGAATTGATCGCCGGGGTCGTATTCAACGACATTGGGCCGGTGATCGAGCGCGACGGCCTGTTGCGGATCAAATCCTATGTCGGAGCGATGGGTGCACCGCGCGACTATGACGAAGCCGCGGCGCTCCTGCGCGGTCTGTTCGCCGAGCAGTTCCCCAACCTCACCGCCGACGACTGGCGCGCGGCAGCCCGGCGCGGCTTCCGCCCGGACGGCGATCATCTGACTACGACCTACGACCCCGCGCTGGCGCGGGGACTTGATGGTCTCACCCCGGACACGCCGCTACCGGTGCTGTGGAAGGAATTCGATGCCCTGCAAGGCAAACCGCTGATGGTGGTCCGCGGCGCGCTATCGGACATCCTGTCGGCAGCAACGGTCGATGAGATGCAGCGGCGGCGGCCCGATATCGAAACCATCGTCGTTGCCGATCAGGGGCACCCGCCGCTTCTGCGCGAACCTGCCGTCATTGCCCGCATCGCGACCTTCGCCCGACGCTGCGACGCCTTTTCTCACTAGTCGAAAACCTTCGCGGTGCCTCGGGCGGGAAAGCCGCACCACCTCTCAAAGAAAAACCCCGGCGGTTTCCCGCCGGGGTTTCCTTAGACTCTTATGCCTGGATCAGACGATCAGGGCATGAAGTCGCGGTGGACGCGGAAGCGAACCGCCACGTTGTCTTCGTTGCGCGTCGGGACAGCCACGAGGCCGCTCTGGGCGCTGGTCAGCTTCGAGTACAGCACGTCGACGCCCATGTAGAAGTCTTTCGTGATGTTCCACTGGGTCCGCGAACCGAGCCACCAGGTCGACCAGTTGTTGTCGCAGCCGAGGCCAGCGACAGCGCCGGTACCGGTGCCCACGCCGTTACCCTGCAGCACGCAGAGCATGGCATTGGCGCGATCGTTGTAACGGATGGCCGCGTAGCCGCCGTACACCGAGGTGCGCCAGGCCGGGTTCCAGAAGTGCTCGTAGGCAGCGTTGAAGCCCCAAGCCTTGGTCAGCTCGACGCCAGACGCAGTGCCAGCAGCCAGCGTACCGCCGTAGACCGCATCCGAGAGGATGCCGTACGCCGCCACGTTGCCAGTGCCGTTGCCGTAGCCCCAGTTGCTGTTCGGGGTCGCCATCACGTAGCGCGACGCACCTTCAGCGTAGTTGACCTGAGCCTGGAGGTAGTCGCCAGCGCCGATCATCGGAGCATTCAGCTTGATGCCCGCGCCGACCGCGTAGCCCCACTTGTCACCCGGATGACCCGAGGCAGTCGGAGCAGCGCCACCGTAGTACAGACCGTTGACCTGATGCAGGGCGCCCATGATCTGGGCCGAACCCCAGGCCTGGTCGATGCGCAGGTTGGCAACGATGTCCGGCGACTGGAAGCCACCGTACGCACCGGCAGTGCCGGCAACGCTGGTGAACGGACCGAATACACCGAACGGCGCACCGCTGCCGAGACCGCCACCGACGATCTGGGTCATGCGACGCTCTTCAGCCGAGATCGTGGCCGAGAAGCCGCCACCGAACTGCGCGGTGTAGGCAGCGACCATCCAGCCCGGATCGCCCATATCGGAGGCCGGGAAGGCGCCCCAGTACGAGGTTGCCGGCGAGCTGTAGAAGTCGAAGAACGACGTGGCGCGACCGAAGGTGAAGCCGGCCCACTGGATGAACGCGCGGTTGGCGCTGAACGTGTTCGCCGCATTGTTCAGACCGGTGTCGTTCTCGCTCAGACCGACCGCCATATAGGCGCGGACCGTGCCGTAAGCCGTCTGGCTGCGGGCATCAACCGTGATGTAGCCACGGGCGCGCATCACGCTGTTGTTGCTGCCGCGGTTGTTCGCGTAGTTGTTGAACGGACCCCAGTCGAAGTTGCCGTTGGAACCCCAGCCGTATTCGAAGCGCGTCCAGCCGCCGACCTTCAAGCAGATGTCGGTGCCGGGAATGTAATAGAAGCCTGCGCCATACAGAGAGCAAACCTTCACGTACTGGACCGGTTTGGCCTTAACGGGAAGATCGGCTGCCTGAGCCGAGGCGATCGCAACGAGACCCGCTGCGCTGCCAAGGAGAAGGCTTTTCACCATCTTCATCTTGAACCTCCAAACAGTGTTTATCTTTTTGAGGGGTTCCGTTTCCGCTCAGTGCGCCGCACTGTTTGGCAACTTCCCCGACCCCGCTTTTCGGCATTGCGGACACATCCAAAGATGCCATTCGCAAAGCTGAATTGCGCGACTGGGGACGCCCCCCTCCGCCGCAGGTGCACCTTACCCGTTGCCCCCCTCCAGGCAATGAAGAACAACCCCTCCCACAGCTTTGGAACGTGCTTTTCGACCGACTGTTGCTGAAAAAACACGCAATTTTGTCTCAGCCCGGCAACGTTTTTGCCACAGTCTCCGATTTTGAAAGCATAACAATTTCAATTACTTAAATATATATCTCGCCACAGAAAGGCATTTGACCGCGACCAACAGCCCGACTTTAGCTGCGCCACGGGAAAATGCACGCTTAAATTGTAATGCCCGCTTGCTCTTGCGTTTCTGCGGCGGGAATCAGGGAATCATGCGCGGACTGGGATCATGCCGCAGCCCCCATTGTTCTTCGGCCCTGTCGCCGCTACCAACCCCGAACTCTCCCGCTCCCCCATCGAGCCCATCCTATGAATCGGAAGCATCGTCGCGCGACACAGGACAAATCCGGCTCCGCAGATGCCCTGTCCGCAGCGGGGGAACTGTTCCAACGCGCGATCGCACATCAGGGCCGAGGGGAACTCGATGATGCGGCCCGGCTCTACAAGCGGGTGCTCGGCTACCAGCCGGGTCACGCCGGCACTCATAACAATCTCGCGCAGCTCCGGCTCGCCCAAGGGCGACGCAACGATGCCTCT
>JBQCFU010000694.1:0-4898 GCA_051958775.1 Pseudolabrys sp. | reverse complement strand
ACCAGGTAACCAGCGATGGCCAAATCCGGTAAAACCCTCAAGGTCGAGCAGATCGGCAGCCCGATCCGCCGCGCCGCCGAACAGCGCAAGACGCTGATCGGTCTCGGCCTCAACAAGATCGGCCGCGTGAAGGATGTGCCCGACACGCCGGCGACCCGCGGCATGCTTGCGGCCGTCGGTCACCTCGTGCGCGTGCACGGGGACAAGTAAAAGACAGTCGACGCGCCGGTTCGCCGGCGCGAAGACGTTCTAAGATACTGCGTTTCAAGAACCAATCGGGCGAGTGAACAGCGTTTAGCCCGCAAAGATCACGAAGGATCACGCCATGAAGCTCAATCAGATCGCCGACAATTCTGGCGCCCGCAAGAATCGCCTGCGCATCGGTCGCGGCATCGGCTCGGGCATGGGCAAGACCGGCGGCCGTGGCGGTAAGGGTCAGACCGCGCGCTCGGGTGTGCGCATCAAGGGCTTCGAAGGCGGCCAGATGCCGCTGCATCGTCGTCTGCCGAAGCGCGGCTTCCGCAACACCGCCTTCGCGGTGAAGCTCAACGAGATCAATGTCGGCGATCTGCAGAAGGCCATCGACGCGGGCACGCTCGATGCCAAGGCGGCGGTCGACGTCGCAGCGATGGTCAAGGCGGGTCTGCTCCGTCGCGAGAAGGGCGGCGTCAAGCTGCTCGGCGGCGGCGAACTCAAGGCCAAGCTCGACCTGTCGGTCTGGGCGGCTTCGAAGTCCGCGACCGCTGCGGTCGAGAAGGCCGGCGGCAGCGTGAAGATCCTCGCCCCGGCGAAGGAGCCGGCCACCGAGGAGCGCCGCCCGAACAAGTTCAAGCCCAAGGAAGGCAAGAAGCCGGGTCAGTCCAAGAAAGGCGGAAAGCCGGCAGGCAAATCCGCT
The DNA here is from genome assembly GCA_051958775.1 of Pseudolabrys sp. Taxonomy (GTDB): domain Bacteria; phylum Pseudomonadota; class Alphaproteobacteria; order Rhizobiales; family Xanthobacteraceae; genus Pseudolabrys. Next base: position 4,003 of record JBQCFU010000694.1, on the reverse strand, counting down.
GAGTGATCCCCATATCGTGCGGGGCTGACGACAACCGGAGCGAGCGATGGCTTCTGCAGCGGAACAACTGGCGGCGAATCTGAATTTCTCGGCGTTCGCCAAGGCGGAAGAACTCAAGAAACGCATCTGGTTCACGCTCGGCGCGATGGTCGTCTACCGGCTCGGGACTTATATCCCGCTGCCGGGCATCGACCCGTCGGCCTGGCAGCAGCTGTTCCAGACTCAGGCTGGCGGCATCCTCGGCATGTTCAACATGTTCTCCGGGGGTGGCATCAACCGCATGGCCATCTTCGCGCTGAACATCATGCCGTACATCTCGGCATCGATCATCATTCAGCTGCTCACCTCGGTTTCGCCGACGCTCGAAGCGCTGAAGAAGGAAGGCGAGTCCGGCCGCAAGATCATGAACCAGTACACCCGGTATCTGACCGTGGTGCTGGCGGTGTTTCAGGCCTATGGCATTTCCGTCGGCCTCGAAGGCAGCGGCAGTGTGGTCAGCGATCCCGGCTGGTTCTTCCGCATCTCGACGACGATCACGCTGACCGGCGGCACCATGTTCCTGATGTGGCTTGGTGAGCAGGTCACCTCGCGCGGCATCGGCAACGGCATCTCGCTGATCATCATGTCCGGCATCGTCGCCGAATTGCCGTCGGCGATCGCCGGTACGCTCGAACTTGGTCGTCAGGGCGCATTGTCGACCGGCCTGATCCTCACAGTGCTGGTCATGGCGGTCGTGGTCATCGCCGTCATCGTGTTCATGGAGCGCGCCCAGCGCCGCCTGCTGATCCAGTATCCCAAGCGCCAGGTCGGCAATCAGATGTTCGAGGGCCAGTCCTCGCATCTGCCGCTCAAGCTCAACACCTCGGGCGTGATTCCGCCGATCTTTGCCTCGTCGCTGCTGCTCCTGCCGACCACGGTTGCGCAGTTCAACGCCGGGCAGGGGCCGGAATGGCTCAGCCTCATCACCACCCAGCTCGCGCACGGGCGGCCGCTATTCCTGGTCCTCTATGTCGCGCTGATCGTGTTCTTCACGTTCTTCTACACCGCGATCGTGTTCAACCCGACCGAGACCGCGGACAATCTGAAGAAGCATGGCGGCTTCATCCCGGGCATCCGTCCCGGTGAGCGCACGGCCGAATATATCGACTATGTGCTGTCTCGCATTACCGTGATCGGTGCGATCTACTTGGCCGTCGTCTGCCTCGTGCCGGAGATCCTGATCGCCTATGCGTCGGTGCCGTTCTATCTCGGCGGTACCTCGCTGCTGATCGTGGTCAGCGTCACGATGGATACGGTCGCGCAGGTACAGGGTTACCTGTTGGCGCACCAGTATGAAGGTTTGATCAAGCGGTCGAGACTGCGGGGGCGGTTGAGATGAGATTGATTTTGCTGGGCCCACCTGGGGCCGGCAAGGGGACGCAGGCACAGCGGCTGGTCGCTCGTTACGGTCTGGTGCAGTTATCGACCGGCGACATGCTGCGTGCGGCGGTCGCGGCTGGGACGCCTGTTGGTCTCAAGGCCAAGGATCTGATGGCGCAGGGTGCGCTGGTGCCGGACGATGTGGTTTGCGCCATCATCGCCGACCGCATCGCCGAGCCGGACGCCCATAACGGCTTCATCCTCGACGGTTTCCCGCGCACGGTCGGCCAGGCCGAAGCGCTGGATGCCATGCTCAAGGAGCGCAAGCTCGGCCTCGACGCGGTGATCGCGCTCAAGGTCAACGAAGACGCGCTGTTGGCCCGGGTCGAGAAGCGGGTCGCGGAAATGACTGCGCGCGGCGAGGCGGTACGGGCCGACGACAATGCCGAGGCGCTGAAGAAGCGACTCGATGCCTACCGGGCGCAGACCGCGCCGCTGATCGACTATTACGGCGGCAAGGGCACGCTGAACGTGGTTGACGGCATGGCGGCGATCGACGCGGTCGAACAGGCCATCGCCGCGATTCTGGAAGGCAAGGGTCCCGCTGCCAAGCGTACACCGGCTCGAAAGCCAGCCAAGAAGGCCAAAAAGACCGCGACACGGCCTGCCAAGGCCGCCAAAGCTGCGAAAAAGGCTAAAAAGGCGACGAAATCCAAGCCTGCCAGGGCCAAATCCGCGGGACGCACGACTCGCGCCCGCAAAGGGGCCCGGAAGGCTGCTGCCAGGGGAACCCGGAAGGCCGCGGCCGCGCGGCGTCCGGTGGCGAAAAAGCGGGCAGGAACAGCCCGCCGGACCGTCAAAAAGGCCGCGAAACGCAAATCAGGTCGACGTTAAGCTAGGATCAAGACAGGTTGACGACGAGGCGATGAATCCCTTAATAAGCCCGGCAATCAGATCGTTTTTTGGCGATGCCGGGCCCCGGAAGGCAGGGGACGGGCGTCGTCTTATGTGCTGAAACGTCTCGGAAAACGGGACAAGAACATCCGGCCTCTGCGGGCCGGGCAGATGGAGCACCCGGCGGCACGCTGGGGCATGGAGAAAGTCAGTGGCTCGTATTGCCGGCATCAATCTTCCGACCAACAAGCGCGTTCTTGTGGCGCTGGAGTACATCCACGGGATCGGTCCGAAGATCGCCAAGGATATCATGACCCAGCTCAATCTTCCGCTGGAGCGGCGCGTGTCGCAGCTCACCGACGCGGAAGTGCTGCAGATCCGCGAACTGATCGACCGTGACTACATGGTTGAGGGCGATCTCCGTCGTGAGACCGCGGTCAACATCAAGCGTCTGATGGATCTCGGCTGCTATCGCGGTCTGCGCCATCGCAAGGGTCTGCCGGTGCGTGGTCAGCGCACTCACACCAATGCGCGCACCCGCAAGGGACCGGCGAAGGCGATCGCCGGCAAGAAGAAGACCGTCTGATTTCGGTTTGCGATTTTTGATTTTGGCATGAGCCCGCTTCTGCGCGGGCTGCGAAGGGACAAAGAATGGCGAAGGAAGCAGGAGCCGGCACGCGCGTGCGTCGCCGTGAGCGCAAAAACATCGTCTCCGGCGTGGCGCATGTGAATGCGTCGTTCAATAACACGATGATCACCATCACCGACGCGCAGGGCAACACGATCTCGTGGTCGTCCGCCGGCACGATGGGTTTCAAGGGCTCGCGCAAGTCGACGCCGTACGCCGCGCAGGTTGCCGGCGAAGACGCCGCCAAGAAGGCGCAGGAACACGGCATGCGCACCCTCGAAGTCGAGGTGTCGGGCCCGGGTTCGGGTCGCGAATCCGCGCTGCGCGCGCTGCAGGCGGCGGGTTTCACGATCACGTCGATCCGTGACGTGACGTCGATCCCGCACAACGGTTGCCGTCCGCGCAAGCGCCGTCGCGTGTGATCTTTTGGCTTTGATCGGGCGGACCGGGTCGGCCGCCGCCGAGGCTTGTCCCCACCGGGCGGGGTGGAGTGCGCGGGAACGCTGCAACCATGGGTGAACACGTGACCATTCAGAAAAATTGGCAGGAACTGATCCGCCCCAACAAACTGCAGGTGGCGCCGGGCTCTGATGCCAAGCGCCTTGCGACCGTTGTGGCGGAGCCGCTCGAGCGCGGCTTCGGCGTCACGCTCGGCAACGCGCTGCGCCGCATCCTGCTGTCGTCGCTGCAGGGCGCCGCGGTGCAGTCGGTGCACATTGACGGCGTGCTGCACGAATTCTCGTCGATCCCCGGCGTGCGTGAAGACGTCACCGACATCGTCCTCAACATCAAGGACATCGCCATCAAGATGCAGGGCGAAGGCCCGAAGCGGATGGTGGTGAAGAAGTCCGGCCCCGGCACCGTGACCGCCGGCGACATCCAGACGGTCGGCGACATCGTCGTGCTCAATCCGGAGCTTCCGCTGTGCACCCTCGACGAGGGCGCAGAGATCCGCATGGAGTTCACGGTCAACACCGGCAAGGGCTACGTCGCCGCCGAGCGTAACCGTCCGGAAGACGCGCCGATCGGCCTGATCCCGGTCGACAGCCTGTACTCGCCGGTGCGCAAGGTCTCCTACAAGGTCGAGAACACCCGCGAAGGGCAGATCCTCGACTACGACAA
>JBQCFU010000693.1:0-2529 GCA_051958775.1 Pseudolabrys sp. | reverse complement strand
AAACGGGCTCACGGCCAAAGGACTTTTCCATGAAACTGCCGCGCGACATCGGACCGGTGCATTTCGTCGGCATCGGCGGGATCGGAATGAGCGGCATCGCTGAGGTGCTCGCCAACCTCAACTACACCGTGACCGGATCCGACGTGTCCGACAGCGCCAATGTGAAGCGCCTGCGTGAGAAGGGCATCAAGGTCGAGGTCGGCCACAAGGCTGAGAACATCGACGGCGCCGACGTCATCGTTGTCTCGTCGGCGATCAAGCCGGACAATCCGGAACTGGTTGCGGCGCGCGCCAAGCGCCTGCCGGTGGTGCGCCGTGCCGAGATGCTGGCCGAACTGATGCGCCTCAAGAGTTGCGTCGCCATTGCCGGCACCCACGGCAAGACGACCACCACCTCGATGGTGGCGGCGATGCTCGACGCCGGCAATTTCGATCCGACCGTGATCAACGGCGGCATCATCAATGCCTACGGCACCAATGCGCGGCTCGGTGCCGGCGACTGGATGGTGGTCGAGGCCGACGAGTCCGACGGCACCTTCCTCAAGCTTCCGGCCGACGTCGCGATCGTCACCAACATCGATCCCGAGCACCTCACTTCAAGACGTTCCAGGCGGTGCAGGACGCGTTCCTTGCCTTCATCGAGAATGTGCCGTTCTACGGCTTCGCGGTGATGTGCACCGATCATCCGATCGTGCAGCGCATCGTCGGCCGCGTCACCGACCGTCGCGTCATCACCTATGGCGAAAACCCCCAGGCCGATGTGCGGCTTGCCGATCTAGACAATCGCGACGGCGTCTCGACCTTTTCCGTCGTGTTCCGCGACCGCGCCGGCAAGACCGTTCACGAGATCCGCGACCTGAAGCTGCCGATGCCCGGCCGCCACAATGCGCTCAATGCCACGTCCGCGATCGCGGTGGCGCATGAGCTAGGCATCCCCGACGAGGTGATCCGCAGCGCGCTCGGCAAGTTCGGCGGCGTCAAGCGCCGCTTCACCCGAGTCGGCGACTGGAACGGCGTCACCATCATCGACGATTACGGCCACCATCCGGTCGAGATCGCGGCGGTGCTGAAGGCCGCGCGCGACTCCACGAAAAATCAGGTGATCGCCGTGGTGCAGCCGCACCGCTACACCCGGTTGAAGTCGCTGTTCGAGCCGTTCTCGACCTGCTTCAACGACGCCGACGCGGTGATCGTCGCGCATGTCTATCCGGCCGGCGAAGCGCCGATCGAAGGCGCCGACCGCGATCATCTGGTCGCGGCGTTGCGCGCGCGCGGCCACCGTCAGGTGATCCCGCTCGACGGCCCGGACAAGCTCGCCGGCATCGTCAAGGAGATCGCCAAGCCCGGCGACTATGTGGTGCTGCTCGGCGCCGGCAACATCACGCAATGGGCGTACGCGCTGCCCGGGGAATTGCAGGCTTTGAAGTGATGGCGTAGTCCATCGCTACGATGACCGAATGCCTCGCCATCCGCCATGTCGCCTTCGAGGATGCCGGCCTGCTGGCCGGCTTGCTCGCGTCGCGTGGCGTGACATTGCGTTATTGCGATGCCGGTATCGATCCGCTGGATGCTGCCGCGCTGCTGGCGCCGGATCTGCTGGTCGTGCTGGGCGGCCCGATCGGCGTCTATGAAGAAGATATCTATCCTTTTCTGCGTGACGAACTTGCGGCGTTACGCCTGCGGCTTGATGCCGGACGTCCCGTGCTGGGCATCTGTCTTGGTGCGCAACTGATCGCCGCTGCGCTGGGTGCCGAAGTTGCGCCGGGGCCGCGCAAGGAAATCGGCTGGGGCCGCGTGACGCTGACCGATGCGGGACGGGCCTCAGTGCTCAAGCCGCTCGCCGATGTGCCGGTACTGCACTGGCACGGCGACAACGCCGATCTGCCGGCCGGCGCCGTCGGCCTTGCGTCGACCGACGCTTGCCCGCATCAGGCTTTCGCCGTGGGCGACACGGTGCTGGCGCTGCAATTCCATATCGAGGCCGATCCGGCCCGCATTGAAAGCTGGCTGATCGGCCATACGGTCGAACTCGGCAAGGTCGGGATCGACCCGCGCGACATCAGGCGGCAAGCCGCCGACCACGGCGCGGCGACAGCCGCCGCTGGCCGGGCTGTGCTATCGGCATGGCTTGATCAAGTGAGGATCTCAGGGTGAGCTTTTCCGACATCGTTCCCGGATTGAAAGCGCAGATGCCGGAGCTGCGCGGCCGGCTCATGGCGGCGCAGCCGCTGAAGGAACTGACCTGGTTTCGCGTCGGCGGTCCGGCGCAGGCGTTCTTCATGCCGGACGGCGAAGGCGATCTCGCTTATTTCCTGTCGAAGTTGCCGGCCGAGATTCCGGTCACGGTGGTCGGCCTCGGCTCGAACCTGATCGTGCGCGACAAGGGCATTCCCGGCGTCGTCCTCCGTCTGGGGCGCGGTTTCAACGAGATCACCGTCGCCGGCGACCGGATCACGGCCGGAACAGCGGTGCCCGATGTGAAGGTGGCGCGGGCCGCCGCCGATGCCGGCCTCGCCGGGCTTGCCTTCT